>CAZFGM010000371.1:0-7440 GCA_964518515.1 uncultured Alcaligenaceae bacterium
TCCGGTTCGGAGGGAGGGGGGAGCGAATCAACCGCTCCTCCCTACCCCTATAATGGTGTATCAATCCTTCTCGCGGTATATTAAGCGTTGCTTGGAGACCGGTTACGGGGTTTTTGGCTTACTTTTTCCGGAGCGCATTATCCTGTCGAGCAGATACTGAACCTTGGCGCGGTAGGGTTCTGGAACCTGGCCCACGGCGTCATACTTGAGAAAGTCTTTGCCGTTTTGAATGTGGATGACCTGGCCCTTGGCGTCCGCTCCTGGACGGGTGATCGTGATGACCAGGGGGCCTTCCTCGTACCGGGCGGTTACGCCAGCGCCGGCGTGCTGGATAGTGGTTCGCACCCCCGATTTGCCGACTTTGCCCGCCGGGTTGCCGAACGGACCGGCCGGGCCGAAGGGACCATTGGGGCCGAACGGGCCATTGGGGCCGAACGGGCCGGCCGGGCCGAAGTCGATGGGCGGGCCGCCGAACGGAGCCGCTCCCAGAGCGTTGCCTTCCGGCAGCGTCAGGTTTATCTTTTCGATCCGCCCTTTTCGCAGAACCTGGGACTCGACCGGGGTATTGGCCTTGATGGCTGCCAGCAGTTTGGAAAACGCGCGGGTCTCGCGGGAGACGGTTTGGCCGTCGAGCTTGAGCAGAATGTCATACACTTTCAGGCCGGCTTTCGCCGCCGCCGAACCCGTTTGCACGGCGACAATGACTTGGCCTTGTCCCTTGGGCAGGTCCAGGTGAGCGACCAAGGCTTCCGTCGGCGGGGTCAGGCGAACGCCGAGGCGAAGGGATTGCGGGTCCGCCGGACCGAAGGGACCGGCCATGCAATCGGCGAACGGATCGAAACCGGGGAAAGCGGGCGGCGGCTGTTCCTTGGGTTTTTCCTTTGCGGGATCGTCTTTCTTGGGCGGTTCCTGGGCGATATCCGTCCGCGGAACGCTTGGCGGTTGGGCCGGTTCCGGTTGTTTTCCCACAGCCGGCTGAGCCCGATCGGGCTTGGCGACCGAAGTCTTAGGGTCGGCGGGTGTTTCTGGGGCTTTCTGGGCATTGGCGGCGGGGCTCTGGGCAACCGCCGGACCATTCCGCAATGTCTCCAGTCCGGCACCGAGCAAGGTTAGGGACACCAGAACCGCGGCGGCCATTTTCAATTTGCCCCACACCAAAGTGGGCAGCACGCCCTTGGCCAGGGCGAGCAGGTGCAGCGACACGCCGGTCCCGGCGGCCTGTCCCGCCGTCACCAGCCCAGCGACCTTGACGGTCGCGGCTTGCAGTAAAGGCGGAACTCCCGCCGAGGCCGCCTGCTCGGCCAGGAAGGTGGACAAACCGGCGGCGGAAAGAGCCAGCCCGCGCCGGGTCAGCCGGTCGCGGAGTAACTCCCGCGCCCGCGCCAGGCGCCCCGATACCGTCCCCGGAGGACAGCGCAGCAGGTGCGCGGCTTTTTCGTAGGAGTTTCCCTCCAGGTAGCACAGGACGATGGGGACCCGGTATTTCTCCGGCAGCCGATTCACTTCCTCATCGAGAATCGGCCGCAGGTCCAGACTGGTCCCGGCAACTTCGGCGGGAGGCGCCGGCGTCCTGGCCATGGCGGTTTCGTATTCCCGCCGCCGGCACGCCTGGGACCGGGCTTTCCGGGCGATACGATAGGCGACGCCGTAAAGCCAGTTGCCCACCAATTCGCGCCGCCCCAGGGAACCCGCCTTGTTCACCAGAACCAGAAAAGTGGCCTGAAAGGCATCCTCGGCATCATGGGCGTTGGCCAGCACCCGCTGGCACACCCCCAGCACGGTTCGCCCATGGCGCTGCACCAAGGCGGCGAAGGCGGCTTCGTCGCGCTCTTGGATGAAACGCTCGAGCAGTTGGCCATCGGTCAAATCCTCCGACGCTCGAGGACGGACCAGGTGGCGAATGTGCTGCACGACCCGATGCAAGGAAGTAGCCATGGGAAAACCTCTTTTTCCGCAATCTATAGTATACTGCCCGCCCGATGCCGCGCGCGTACAACTTTTTTTGGTAAGTGGTGAGTGGCTGTCCGAAAAGGGGACAGGACCCCTCCAATTGTGCCGTAAATCTTTATTCCTCGTGGATAATTCAAGGGTCCTGTCCCCTTTTCGGACAGCCTCTGAGTGGTGTGCCCAAGCGGGCTTGGGGCGAATTCCACCACGCACCACTCCACAAATCGTTGTAAAAACTACCGCGGGATTTGTAAATTGTGCCGTTCGCCCGCATGAACAAAACTGCCCTTTTTCCGGTCCCAGGGTTGTGCTAAATTCCCGGCGGTTTTGCGGGGAAAGCTTCCCCGGTGGGATGCCGGGCCGCTTTTCCCTTCCCCATCCCCACGGAACTTCCGGCCGTCCCGCAAATCTTTTGGGCCGGAACAGAGCAAGGAGGCAAGTCTATGCGCAAGGTCGCGCTGGTGGGACTGGTCGCCGTCGGCGGCACAATCGCGTGGTTGATCTGGCCGGGTCGCAGCGGCGGCAACTGAGGGCCTCAGGGGTGTGCCCCCATGGTCGGCCGTGCGCCGATGCTGGCGATTCCTCCCCTGAATGGACCGGTTTCCGCGAGCCAACCGCCGTCGTTCAAACAAGCCGCCCCCCTGGCCAACTCACCGGCGGGGCCGCCTGGTGTTACGGCCCCGCGCATGCCCCCCCCGGCGGCCCTGGCGCGCGGAGAGGTTCCTCCCAAGGTCCGCATGCATGCCCCGGAAGAACCACCGGCGCCGCGCTTGACCTTGCCTCCGCCCGAGCATTTCGGCATTTTCCCCGGTTCGACCTCCGCCCCGCTCCCTCTGGACTGGAACGCCGCCAAACAACGGATCGACCGTCTTGGAACCCAAGGGTTTCACTGCGACAAACTGCCGCAGGGAAGCGTGCGCGTGACGTTGCTGGTGCCCAGCGGGCAGGGCATTCACCAGGTGGAAGCCGAGGCGGCCACGGAAACGGCCGCCGTCCTGGGGGCCCTGGAACGGGCCGAGTCCCTGCGGCGCTAAGGGCAGTTGCGGGAAGTCGCGGCGCAAGTTGGGCAACTGCAACGCGAACAACCAGCAAGATCGCTGGACAGTTTTCCCCGCTCCCCGTAATAAGGGAGGAGACGCCGGTTTTGCTCGCGTTATCATCCACGGAAGGTGGAAAGAGGATCCGCCATGGCACGTTTTGCCTTAATCATGATGGCAGCGGGGTTGCTTCTCATGCCCATTTTCGGACTCGATCAACCCGGCGGCGAGCAGCCCCAGCGTCCGCGCGAGCCGTTTGCCGGCGACCGGCTTCCCGGCGCGGCGCCGCCGGACCAGGAGGAGAAAGCCGGTTTCGCCGCCGACCGCCTGCCCGCCCGGCCCGCCGCTTTCCAGCCCCAGGAGGCCGCCAAACCCCTGGCCATCGACGGCAAGCGTGCCATGAAATATCTCGAAGACATTTGTGCCATCGGCCCACGCATCAGCGGTTCGACCGGCATGAAAAAACAGCAGGAGCTGCTTATCAAGCATTTCGAGGGGTTCGGCGCCAAGGTGCACAAGCAGGAGTTCACCGCGCGCCAGCTCAGCCGGCCGGCCCCGGTGGACATGACCAACCTCATCGTTTCCTGGCATCCCGAGCGCAAGCGCCGGGTCATCCTGTGCTCGCATTACGACACCCGGCCCATCGCCGACCAGGAACCCGATGAACGAAAATGGCGGGAAAAATTCGTCAGCGCCAACGACGGCGGCTCCGGCGTCGCTTTGCTCATGGAATTGGCCCATCACATGAAGGACCTGCAAACCGCCTGCGGAGTCGATTTCGTCTTCTTCGACGGCGAGGAGTATATCTGGGACCCCAGGCCCGACACCGACCGGTATTTTTTCGGCTCGGATTTTTTCGCCCAGGCCTGGCGGAAGAACAAGCGCCAGCCGCATTACGTCGCTGCCGTTCTTCTCGACATGATCGCCGGCAAGAACTCGCGTTTTCCCGTCGAGGGCTTCTCCTGGCAACGGGCCAACGTCCTGTGCCGTGACCTCTGGAAAATCGCCGCCGAGCTCAAATGCCGGGCTTTTATTGATCAGGTCGGGGAAAAAGTGCAAGACGACCACATCGCCCTGCAAAAAGCCGGCATCCCGGCCATCGACATCATCGATTTCAGTTATCCGCACTGGCACCGCCTCAGCGACGTTCCGGAAAACTGCTCCGCCGACGGCCTGGACCAGGTCGCCCGCGTCCTGGGCGTGTGGCTCGGGCGTGTCCGCTGAGATGGTTCCGACGATTACCAACCCGTGGGGTCGGAAGATGGTTCCGGTTGGCGAACGGAGTACACCCTTGGAGTGATCCTCCTGGTCGCGGCTTCTGGCCTGGGTTGGTATTTCTGGAGGCGGCGGAAAAAAACTGCCGACCATGTTCCTGGATGAAGTGCGCCATTTCCTCCGGCCCGAACGTTTCCGCCAGGGCTATTAGGCATTGCGGATTCAGGGAGACCGACACTTGGCAATGCTGCGACGAGTGATCCTCAAGGGCTTCAAATCCATCAAGGCGATGGACCTTGAACTGCGCCCTCTGAACGTCCTGATCGGGGCCAATGGGGCTGGCAAAAGCAACCTTGTTTCGTTATTCAAGATGTTGAACGAGATGATCGCCGGGCGGTTACAAGAGTACATCGGCAAGACTGGCCAGGCTCATTCCATTTTGCATTTTGGTCCCAAGATTACGCCGCGCATGGATGTACGACTGGAGTTCAAAGTCAATGCTGGGGCTGGGACCGATCAGAGTATCGATGCCTACGTCATGCGGCATCCATGCCGAGTTTCCGGGGTTGGCTGAGGCCGAAAAAATGCGCCACCTGCTCGACCAGCGGGTTGAGGCGCTTGAGCAAGCTTTCGCCAAGGACATCGGTGATGGCCGGTTCGTGCCGTACATCCAATTGCACGAGTACGAAGCTTATCTTTTTTCTGATCCGACCTGGTTGGGGTATTTCTACGACAACCATGAAAAGCAGTTTGCTGCACTCAAGGCCATCGCTGATGGGCACGCCACGCCTGAGTTGATCGACGACGGAAAGGATTCGGCCCTAAGCAAACGAATTATTGCCGAGCTTCCCGATTACGAAGACGCGAAGTCCGCTGTGGGACCCCAGGTTGCGGAACTGATCGGTTTGGAGGTGATCCGGGGCAAATGCCCTCACTTCGCCGCATGGCTGTCACGGCTCGAACAACTTGCCCGAGCGACGCACTGATGATTCCTTGTTCCTTGAAGGCCGAACCATAATAGTATGCTTTTCGACACCCATGCCCATCTGGATGACGAGCGTTTTCAAGCGGACCTGCCCGCGGTGCTCGAGCGGGCCCGGGCCGCGGGGGTGTCGCGGATCATCACCATCGCCACCACCGCCCCGACCAGCGAAAAATCAATCCTGCTTGCCCAACAGCATCCGGACATGCTGTCCGCCACGGTCGGCATCCAGCCGAACCACGTGGCCGAGGCTGCCCCGGACGCCTGGGACCAGATATGCCGGCTGGTCACCCGTCCTGGTATTGTCGGCATCGGCGAGACGGGACTCGACCGCCACTGGGACTTTACGCCCTTCCCGCAGCAAGAGGAGTATTTCGCCCGCCATCTGGCCTTGGCCCGGCAACACGGCCTGGCCGTGGTCATTCATTGCCGCGAAGCGGAGGCCGATACGGTCCGCATATTGCGCGCGGACTTCGACCAGCACGGCCCGGTGCGCGGCGTCATGCATTCGTTCACCGGCGACCTGGCCACTGCCCAGGCCTGCCTGGCCATGGGCCTGCACATCTCCTTTGCCGGAATGTTGACCTACAAGAATGCCCAGAGCGTGCGCGACGTGGCCGCCCGCGTGCCGCTCGACCGCGTCGTGGTGGAAACCGACAGCCCCTACCTGGCCCCGGTCCCCCATCGCGGCCAACGCAACGAGCCGGCCTACGTGGTGCATACGGCCAATTGCCTGGCGGCACTGCTGGGAGTTTCTCCGGAGGCGCTGGCGGACCAGACGACGCGGAACGCGCACGCGTTGTTTCAAACTTCGATCGACAGGTGAGCCGAACGACGTAAGGCGCCGGGTTGCGACCGGCTGGCAAGGAGGCCATGAATTAGTTTTCTTTGCACAGCCGGGTAATGTGCCGCAGCATGTCGCGCACGGAAATGACGCCCATGGGCCGGCCTTCCTGGACCACCGGCAAGTGGCGGTAGCCGCCGCAATCCATCTTGTGCAACACGAAATCCAGCGTATCCGTGGTGGTCACGGTTTCCGGATGCGGCGTCATGAAGGCGCCGACCGGCAAATCGGCGTAGTCCTCCTGCAAGCCGGCGACTTTATTGAGCAGATCGCGCTCGCTGAATATGCCCAAGAGTTTCCCCTGGCTGTCCACCACCAGCAGGGCGCCGATATCGTGCTCGAGCATGACCTGAATGGCGGACTGCACGGTGGTTTCCGGCCGAATAATGACGGGGGGTTTGGGGTGCAATAAACGGACCTCGTCTTCCATGAGGCTTTTCTCGACGCGGTTGTGGGCCGTGGGACGATCCAGCGGCGTCAAGTCCTGCTGGCAATTGGCGCACTCTTCATTCCCAGGCAGATTGTCGTAACCGCAGGTCGGACAGATCATGGGATGGGTCCGTTGTCCATCTTTGTAGCCGCAGGCTTTAGCCTGCGATTTGCCTTCCCAGCCCGCTGGCAATGCTCGCGCAGGCTAAAGCCTGCGACTACAGCACCACTCACCATTTCATTCCACCACCCAGATATCCTCGCTCTGGAACAAGTCCTCGAGCTTGCCGGGGCCCTTGGTTTTCTGCACATCCTCGATCTGCTTGTTGAGCAGATCGTCGTAGGTCGGCCGATCGACGGCGCGGAAAATGCCCACGCATTCGGGGAACTTGGGATAGACCATGCGGCTCAAAAGATACGCCATGGTCGGTTCCTCCGCCCTTTCATCGTGGATCACCAGGTCGTCCACGTTGACGCCATTGCCCAGGGTGACGATTTCCGGCTCCAGGCCGACCAGGCGGATGCCCTTGTTGCGGTCCTTGCCGAAGATCAAGGGCTTGCCATGTTCGATGTAGAGGGAATTATCGGCCTTGATGCTCTTGTCGGTGGCGTACTCGAAGACGCCGTCGTTGAAGATTTTGCAGTTCTGATAGATTTCGACGAAGGCCGCCCCCTTGTGGGCGCTGGCGCGGCGCAGCGTTTCCGTCAAGTGGTTGATGTCCACGTCGATGGTGCGGGCCACGAAGGTCGCCTCAGCGCCGATGACCAGCGACAGCGGCCGCACCGGGTTCTCGATCGAGCCGAGCGGGCTGGACTTTGTCCGCGTGCCGACGCGCGAGGTGGGCGAATACTGGCCCTTGGTCAGGCCGTAGATTTCATTGTTGAAGAGGATGATCTTCAGGTCCACGTTGCGGCGAATGGCGTGGATCAAGTGGTTGCCGCCGATGGACAGGCCGTCGCCGTCGCCGGTGATGACCCAGACCTGC
>CAZFGM010000372.1:0-7440 GCA_964518515.1 uncultured Alcaligenaceae bacterium
AAGACCAAAAATCAGGGGAATACGCAAGGAAAACCATAGACCGGGAATTGCTGGTTGAATCACTTCCAAAATTGGAAATTGGCAATTGGTAATTGGTAATTGGCAATTTTTAATCTGCCCCGAAAGGGGCCACTTCTTCCGGGCAGGGTTCCGGAAGAAGCGTAGACACTGATTGGCCGGTGATCGCGGGCCGGTGTTCACGCGGCGTTTCCCCGCGGTTCGACAAAGCCGTTGACAATCGCCACCAAGCAAGGCTTGAATCATGCGTATCGCCACGGGCGGCATCTCCCACGAGACCAGCACCTTCGCCCCGACGCCGACCAGGCTGCGCGACTTCGAGATTGGCCTGGGCCTGTTCCGCGGTCAAGACATCGTGGCGCGGTTTCGCGGCACCAACAACTGCACCGGCGGGTTCATCGCCGGGGCCGACAAGCACGGCTTCGAGCTGGTTCCGCTCCTGTGGACCTTTGCCTATCCCGGCGGCCTGATTGGCCGCGCCGACTACGACGTTCTAAAAAACGAGTTTCTCGACCGACTGGCCCGGGCCGGTCCCGTGGATGGCGTTCTCCTCGATTTGCATGGGGCGATGGTGATCGAGGGAATCGACGACGGCGACGGCGATTTCATCGAGGGCGTGCGCCGAGCCGTGGGACAGACTTGTCCGATCGTGGCCACGTTCGATCTGCACGGCAATCACACGCAGCGCCGCCTGGACGCCGCCACCGCCGTCGTCGGCTTCGACACCTATCCGCACGTCGATATGGCCGAGCGTGGCCAGGAGGCGGCCGACCTGATCGTCCGCGCCCTGCGGGGAGAAATCCGGCCCGTCATGGCCTTGCGGACGCTGCCCCTGTTCTGGAGCGCGGCTTGCCAGGTCACCGCCCACCCGCCCATGGACGAGGCTTTTCGCCTGGTCCATGATGTCGAGCGCCGGCCGGGCATCCTGTCCGTCACCCTGGCGACCGGCTTCCCCTGGGCCGACGTGCCGCAGTTGGGCGCCTCGGTGACCGTCGTGGCGGACGGCGACCGGGAGTTGGCGCGAGCGACGGCGGATGAAATTGGCGACTGGATCTGGCAGCGGCGCCAGCGCTGGCATCGACGACCGCTGTCGGTGCCCGAGGCCCTGGACCTTGGCGAACAACAAGGACGTTACCCCATCCTCCTGGCCGACATGGCCGACAACACCGGCGGCGGCGCCCCGGGCGACTCGACCGAGGTTCTGCGCACCTTCGTCGAGCGGGACCTGCACGACGCCCTGCTGCTGTACCTGGTCGATCCGGAAGTCGGCCGGCAAGCGCACGCGGCGGGGGTAGGCCAGCGCCTCCGAGTGGAGTTGGGCGGAAAGTCGCACCCGGGGCAAGGCCCGCCGCTGCCGCTGGACGTCGAGGTGGTCGCCCTATCGGATGGCCGGTTCACCTACGACGGCCCGATGTACGCCGGCCTGACCGGCGATCTGGGGCTGTCCGCTTGGCTACGGCACCGCGGCGTGAACGTCGTCGTCGTCAGCGCCCGCATGCAACCACTCGACCAGGCCTTTGCCCGCTCACTGGGGATCGACTGCGCGGCCATGAAATACATCGCCGTGAAGTCGGCGGTTCATTTCCGCTCCGGCTTCGAAAAGATCGCCGGCTCGATCCACAATATCGCCGCCCAGGCCCTGCACACCCACGACTTCGCCCGCCTCCCGTATCGCCGGCGCCGCCGGTCGATGTTCCCGTTGGAAGGGGAAAGAGCGTCCCCTGGACCGCCATTGATTTGACACCTGGACCTGCTACGGCACCTGGCCAGCTACTTCGAGTGGGTGCAAACGAAAACGAGCAGTGGGACGAGTACGGCGTCAACCAAAAACTCAAAGTCAAGATGGAACGCGCCACCGATGCGGTCATCGACAAGCAGGCGGAGATCAATCGCAACCCGCCGGCCCACCTCGGCCCCATCGACCTGCGCACCGCCGCCCTGATCGTGGCCGTCAGCCGCGTCGCCGACGTGGCCCTCAAGCGCGGCATCTGGCCGTGAGCGGGTGGTCAATCTCGGGAGTTAAGCGCCCTGGTATTCCCTTGACACTCCAGCTATTTCTGGAAGAATACCACCAGGATTCGACGGAGCCATGACGGAATACTCACGGCATTCCCATCGGAGTTCGAAAGGGGTGCAATCCCAGGAGTTTTTCGATGGCCGCCGTGGTCAATTGTCCCGTTTGCAACGCCAAGCTCAAGCTGGTGGCGCCTCCCGCGGCCGGCAAGAAGGTTCGCTGCCCCAAGTGCGAAAACATCTTTGCGCCGCAACCGGAGAAAGCGGTCGCCGCCACGAAAGCGCCGCCGCCACCACCCGAGGTGGAGGAATACGAGGAGTTGGAGAAACCGCGGGCCGCCACGAAAGCGCCGCCGCCACCCGAAGAGCCCGAAGAGGACTACGAAGAGGTGGAGGAACCGCAGCCGAAAAAAAACCGCCACCAAGAGGATGGGCATGTTATGACTGATAACTCTGCTTCCCCGCCTGTGCAACCAAATCGCACCTTGACTTACCTTTTCATTGAAGCCGGGGTGGCGATTGTCATTTCTCTTGCCCTGCTGCTTTTCTTCCCCAGAATACGTACCATCGTTACTGACATAATCAGCAATCCTTGGGAAAAAACCATCATCTCCTTTCCAAAGGATTGACTTCCTTGGGGTTCTGGGACAACTCTTCTCATCAAGGTATGCCCCATGCTGAAAGCCCTGGCTGTCATTCCCTTTGCGATGTTTGCCCAGGTTCCGCCGGGGACGGTTGAGATGTCTCCCGCTTTCAAGCTGATCTTTTTCAGCGTCTTGGGTCTTACCATTCTTTCTTTGGCCGCCTGTATCGCTCTGGCGATTTCCGCCAGACAAACAGACGCGATAAAGAATCTCATCGAAACCACATCAACAACTTGGAAAATGGGTTTTGGCGCCATCATTGGCTTGTTGGGAGGAAAAGCCTTGCCCTAAGCCCAGGCCACCAGGCGTCCCGTAGCCTGGGCCACTTTTCCTATCCGACCACAACTTATCTTGCTCTATGATCTTCAAACTTGATTTCGCGGCGTTTTAGGAAAGGAACTTCTTATGGCTGTTCCGCGCATTCGATTGGTTTTTTGGCTGGCGGTTCTGGTTTGCCTGGGAATTTATCCCGCAACCTTTGCCCAGCATGCCAAACGGCCTATCACCGTCGAAGACTTGTGGAAAGTCCAGCGCCTCGGCAAGCCGGCCATCTCGCCGGACGGCAAGTGGGTCGCCATCGAGGTCACCTCTTACGACATGGACAAGAACGACAGCCAGTCGCAGATCTGGCTTTTGTCCACCGACGGCAAGACGCAGAAGCAGCTCACCACCTTCCAGGGCAAAAACTCCGGCCCCGTCTGGTCGCCGGACGGCAAGTGGATCGCGTTCGTCTCGAAGCGCATAGGGCCGGCCGCGCAGATTCACCTGATCTCCCCCTCAGGCGGCGAGGCCCGGCAGTTCTCGCACCTGCCCATGGCCCCTAGCGGCCTGAAATGGGGGCCGGACGGCAAGACCATCTACTGCATCGGCTGGACCTGGCCCGACACGACCGACGATGAAAGTTACAAAAAGAAAGAAAAGGCGCACAAGGACAATAAGGTCCAGGCCTACGTGATTGACGACGCCCTCTTCCGCTACTGGGATAAATGGATCGCCGACGGCAAACGGCCGGTTGTGTTCGCGGTGGATGTCGCCAGCGGCAAGCACAAGAATGTGTTCGCAGGGTTGAAGCTGCACCTGCCGGTGACGTCGGCGAGCGCCGATTCGTTCGATATCTCGCCGGACGGCAAGGAGATTTGTTTCACGGCGGATTCGGTGAAGGAGATTGGCACGGATTACAATCTGGATCTTTACACGATGTCGCTGGAGAAGCCGGGGGAGGCGAAGAATATTACGACGGATAATCGGGGAAATGATTTCAATCCCGTCTATTCCCCCGACAACAAATCAATCGCGTTTCTGAGACAGACTACCAAATTCTTCTACGCTGATCGTTCGCGAATAATGCTGCTGGACCGTGCAACAAGTAAGAGCGAAGAACTGACAAAGGAACTTGATTGGTCATGTGCTTCGCCCCATTGGTTGACAAATCCTGGCTGGTTGGCTTTTGAGATCGAATACGAGGGGTATCACAGGTTATGCGGCGTAGACACCAAAACCAAGAAGATAATCTTGTGGACCAATGGACGCGAGGAGCCCGGCGAGAAAGTGGTAGGCAACATCGCAGTGGGATCGCATACGCATCCTTCGTCTGCCGGGGAAAAGACCGTTTTTTTGACATCGAGTTTTAACTCGCCCATAGAACTCTGGGTTGAATGGTCTCCGAGAGATGGGATTCCCGCTCGTGAACTCCTGGACCGGATAGACACCTTCAACAATTCCCTGCGCTCCCATTGGCACTTCGGCCCCGTCAAGAACGTCACCTACAAAGGCGCCGACGACGAAGACGTGCAAATGTGGATCATCCATCCCCCCGGGTTCGACCCGAAGAAGAAATGGCCGCTCCTGATGTTCGTGCATGGCGGGCCGCACAATGCCATCACGACCGACTTCCACTTCCGCTGGAACGCGCACCTGCTCGCCTCGAAGGGCTACGTGGTGGCGATTCCCAACTTTCACGGCTCGTCGGGCTTCGGGCAGAAGTTCACCGATTCCATCACCGGCGACATGGCGACCAAGCCGTTCATCGACATCATGAAGGCCACGGATTACATGGAGAAAACCGGGTACATCGACAACAAGCGCATGGCGGCGGCGGGGGCCAGCTACGGCGGTTACATGATGGCCTGGATGAACGGCCACACCGACCGCTTCAAGGCGATGATCTGCCACGCCGGCGTCTACAACTGGCACAGCATGATGGCCTCGGACATCGTCCGCAGCCGCCAGCGCTCGCTGGGCGCCTTGCCGTGGGGCGACTTGACCAAGATCGACAAGCAATCGCCGCAGCGCTTCGCCGCCAACTTCAAGACGCCGACGCTCATCATGCACGGGGAAAAGGATTTTCGCGTGCCGGTCACGCAGGGCTTCGAATACTACAACACGCTTCGTTTAAAAGGAGTGCCGACGCGGCTGGTTTACTTCCCCGACGAGAACCACTGGATCATGAAGCCGCAGAACTCGCGGCTATGGCACCGCGAGTTCTTCGCCTGGCTGGAAAAATACATCGGCAGCGGCCCGGCGCCGTGAGTCCCGGCGGTTATTTCAGGCGGCCACCTCGGTGTAAAGCTGAGCCAGGCGCTGGGCCAGTTGGCGGGCGGAAAACAGGTGGTCCGCCCGGTGCCGCCCGGCTTCGCCCATCCGCCGCGCCCGTTGCGGATCGTCCAGCAGCTCGCGAGTGTGCTTGGCCAGGGTGACTGGTTCGTCCTTGGAGACGAGGTAGCCGGTTGCCCCGGGAACGATGATTTCGAGCAAAGGGGAATGGTCGAAAGCGACGACCGGCCGCGCGGCGGCCATGCCTGCCAGGGCCCCGTGAATCCCCCCTGGCGGGGTGAGCGCCCAAACCACTTCCGCGTGCGCCAGCCACGCATCGGCGTCGTACCGCTCCGGCAGAAGTTGAACCTTCCCGGCGGCGCGCAGGCAGCCGGCGGCATGTGCCACGAGGTTCCGGTCCGGACCAGCGCCGACGATCAGCAGGTGCAGGTTGTCGTAAATAAAACCTAGGAGGTCAAAGGCCCACAGGGCGTACTGAAAGCCCTGGTGATAATGCAAGCTACCGGCCGCGACCACCCAGCGGACTTCCGGAGCGGCCAGGGCGGGTGGCGCAGCCGGAGCCGCCTGACCGGGTTGGGCTTGGGCGATGCCCGGCGGCACCAGGGCCAGCTGCTCGTCCGAAAAGCCCCGGGCCAAGAGGCCGGTCATTGCCGCGCGACTAGCGGCTACCAGTCGATGTGTTCCGCGCAGCAGCCAGCGGTCGAACAGATTCCCCCACCGGCGCGGCTCTGGCCAGGACGGAGTGGCGACCAGCCGCGCCACCGTTTTTCCCCCGGCCAGGGTGACCGCCCTTAAACTGCTCGAATCCCAGGCGTGAATGACCTGGGGCCGGTACGTGCGGATCAGGCGCCGCAAGCGCCACCACCGGGTCAGCGGTACCAGGCGTTTCTCCAAGACTTCCACCGGAAGGCCCGCAGCGCGGAGATAGGATATTCCCGGGCCGTTGTCTCCCAGAACAACCACGCGCTCTTCCAGGTATTTGTCGGCATTTCCCTGATGGACCAGTGCCAGCTGCCCGGCCGGACCATGCGCCTGGGTATCGGCAAGGACGTGCAGGATTTTCATGAGAATAAACCCTCCTTGGTTTGCGAAATCCCGAAATGGCGGGCTTCGTAAAAGGCGAGCCGAGCCCCGTAAGGGGCCGGGTTCCGGTCAGCCGTTATTCAACCCGGCCCCTTACGGGGCTCGGCTCGCCGATTCAGGCAAGATCGCGACATACGGCAGATGGCGGTACTGGTCGTTAAAATCCAAGCCGTAGCCAATCACGAATTTATCGGGAATCGTGAAGCCGCAGTAATCCGGTTCCAGAGGCATTTGCTGGCGGCCCTCCTTGCGCAGAAGCACGGCGGTATGGATCGACGCCGCACCCAGGCCCTGGATATGCGTCACCAGGTAGGTCAGCGTCCGGCCGGTGTCGAGGATGTCGTCCAGCAGCAGCACGTGATGGTCGCGCACGTCGGGCAACAGTTCGGGCGCCACCTGCAAGGCCCCCGGCGTGGTCGCCGCCCCGCGATAGCTCGACGCCTGGATCAGGCCGATGCGCAGAGGCAAATCCAGGTGGCGCACCAGGTCGGCGAGAAAAATCAGGCTGCCGGTGAGCACGCCCACGATGGTCACCGGCCGGCGGCCCCGGAAATCGGCGGCGATGTTCCGGGCCAACTCGGCCACCCGGCGTTGGATCTTGTCCGCGGCAATCAAGATTTCCATGGCTGACCCGAAAATTCGAAATCCGAAATCCGAATTTCGAAACAACTTCGAAATAATAAATTCGAAATTTGAAACCGTAGGCCCCCGGATACCGATTGGTATTTCAAGATTTTGAATTTATTTCAAATTCCCCCCGGGATTTACCTTAAAGCTTTAAATCTATTGAACACCAAAACAGCGTTCCAGGAAAGAGCGAACTGCTATTAAGAGAAAGAGGAGGAGTTTAGGCGAACGGCAGGAATTAGCCAACCGGTTGGACAGGCGTCTCGCCTGTCCAGAACCGGCGAGACGCCGGTTCCACCGGGAAAGTTATTTCCTGCCGCTCGCCTTAGGAGAATGTCCAGGCGTCTGACGGTTAGCCGGGCCGCCTCTTACTCCTACTCTTTCCCGGATTCGTTGCATTGCATCCCCCTACCTGTCCCGTGCAACGAATATTCGTTACATGCAACGAATTAGGCCCTTCGGGCCGTTTTTGCGACAAAAAGTTGTCGCAAACTATAATCAA
>CAZFGM010000373.1:0-7423 GCA_964518515.1 uncultured Alcaligenaceae bacterium
TAACCCGCTAACTCGACCTCGGCATTTTTCCATTTCAGGCTGAACCAAAACAAAACAACCCACATTTATCACCATCGACCAGGGATTTTCCAGACGCCAGTGGTGTCACCCCGATTATTGCATTTTGTGTTTTGACTTGACCAAGCACGAACAACACGTGCTGCCCGGTTTATTATCCCTCTTTCGCTTGCCGGAATTCCGCACCAAAAAAGCCCGCATGGGAAAAGTCGTTCACATCAGCACCAGCCAAATTGATTATTGGGAATATCATCACCCAGAGCGGAAGACAATACTTTGGCCAGCCGGGAAAAACGACTGAGGCGTTTATGACAACTCTGCGCATCATTGACCCGTCCCAGGGCATCGACCAGGTCGCCGACCTGCGAAGGTTCATTTTTTTCACGTTGGTCTTTCTCTTCCCGGCCATGTCGGCAGAAGCCGAGCAACCCAAGGAAATCTTCATCAAGGCGAACGCCCTGGCCCCGGCCGAGCTGCGCGCGAACAAGCCCACGCCCGGCAAATGGTGGCTGCAAAACGATATCCTTTCCACCGGCCGCATCACCGGCGCCAAGGGCAGCGGCGGCGAATGGCAGGTTACCCCCGCCGATCGCTTCGTCGCCTATCGCGTGCCGGGGCTGGTGATCGATCCCAAGGTTTCCGGCTGGCATCGCATTTATTTCGGCTTGGTGCATGAGCCGGTCGATCCGCACGCGCGCATCCTGGCCCGGCTGAGCAAGGAACCTTATTCGGAATACCTGCAAGCCCCGGAGCGATCCCCAGGCAAAACCGCCGAGGTGTTGTGGAAAGCCGCCGACTTGACGGGGCAGAAGATCCATCTCGAACAGCCGCCGGCACCTATGCAACATCCGGGCATGGGCTGGTACGCCGGCATCACGCACGTGCGCCTGGCGCCGATAACGAAAGACGAGGTGGCCGCCGCCCGGAAAGAAATCGAGCTGCCGCCGCGCGAGCGCCGCCTGTTCGGCATGCTCGATTACACCGATGAAATCTTCTGGTGGGGCACGGTCGAGAGCGAAGACGACATCCGCGCCGTGGTCTATCGCCATCGCGAGGCGGGTTTTGGCCGGATTTACTGGCGGTCCTACGGCAGCCATCTGGATCATTCCTTGCGAGTGCCCGAGGCGGCGCCGCGCTGGACGGAGGCCGATGAAAAACGCTGGTGCGCCCGGCAAAAGTGCCAGGCCGGCTGGATGCCCTACATCAACCTCACCAAGAAGTTCGATCCCTTTAAGGTCGCCGTAGAGTACGGGGCGAAGAACGACATCGAAGTGCACGGCTGGGTCCGCTTCACCAATCACAATCGCGAACCGTATGCCAACTTCTGGCACGCCAACCAGGACAAGGTGGCGCAGATGCTGGTGACCGCCAAGAATCCCCAGACCGGCAAGGTCGAGCCGGTCAAGCCGTACCAGCGCCGGCCGTACCTGCGCGTCCTCAGCCTGGCCTATCCGGAAGTCCGCGCCTATTACGTGAAGTTCTTCCGGGAAATCGCCGCCAGCGGCACGCGCGGCATCCTCATCGACCTGTTGCGTCATCCGCCCATCGCCGGCTATGAGCCGATCGTCGCCGACGCCTTCAAGAAGAAATACGGCATGGACATGGAAACCCGCGACGTGTATCACGATCCGCTCGTGCAGGAGCACCTGTCCGAATACCTGCGTCTTTTCCTGGTGGACCTGCGCAAGGCGGTGGGGAAGGACATCGAGATCGGCGTGCGCTCGTCGGGGCCGGAGAAGTTCGCCTTGCGCGGCAAGGAATGGATCGCCGCGGGCCTGATCGACACCCTTATCGACGGCAACTGGTACAGCGGCAACGGCCCGCGGCCGACGCTGGCGACCAGCGTCGCCGCCGCCGGCACGCGCGGCCGGGCCTTCGCCATCATCGAGCCATCCGACGTCGATCCGAAAAAAGGCTGGGCGCGCCGTCCGGGCAATCTATCGGATGAAGCCCTGGCCGCCTTCACCGAGCACTACCGCGGCAAGGGCCTGGCCCGCATGGGCTTGTACGAATCGACGGTGTATACCTGGTATCCGGACCTGCGCCGGGCGGTGCGGGCGGCGGGCTGGCGGTTTAGCAGCCCATAGAAATTGCCATTTGCCAATTACCAATTGCCAATTGGTAATTGAAAACCCCCTCGAACGTATTCTTCAATTGGCAATTGGAATTGGCAATTGGTAATTGGCAATCTTTCTGGATAATTCGTATGCCGTGTGCGCGAAACCGCCGAGCGAGCTTTCCACACGCAGTCCCCTGGACATGGGTTTCCGAACCATGGAAAGGATAGCAATTGCGCGGACAAGGATTCCATCCGCGTTATTCGGCGACCGCGGGTAAACTTGGAGAATTTCCCCGGAAACTGGTTGCCTTTGGCGGCGGCGCTGTTATAGTCCTTGCCGTCGCCCGAATATCCGAGGTTTCCCGCACAAGGAGTTCTGCCATGTCGATGTACATCGGAGAAGCGCTGGCCGGCGACGGCAATGAAGTGGCCCACATTGATTTGCTCATCGGCGACAAAGCCGGCCCGGTCGGGACGGCGTTCGCCATTGCCCTGGCGAACCAGAGTCATGGGCACTCGAACCTAATGGCCGTGCTGACTCCAAACCTGCTCGCCAAGCCGGCCACGGTGCTGATCACCAAAGTGACGATCAAGAACCTCGGGCAGGCGGTGCAGATGTTCGGCCCGGCCCAGGCCTCCGTCGCCAAGGCCGTCGCGGACAGCGTCGCCGCCGGCGTCATTCCCAAGGCCGAAGCTGAAAACCTGGTCATTGTCTGCGGCGTGTTTATCCATCCCGAAGCCAAGGACGACACCAAGATCTACCAGTACAACTACGACGCCACCAAGCTTGCCATCCAGCGGGCCATGAAGGGCGAGCCGAAGATTGACGAGGTTCTGGCCAAGAAAGACTCGGCCAAGCATCCGTTCTCGCCGAAGTAAAGAATGTTTCCGTTTAGCGTGGAGCCGGAGGCGACCGCGTTGACCACACGGTCGCCTCCGGCTTCCCGCTAAACGGCGTTCGTTGTTGGGCTATGGACAAGCGCAAGATTCTCATTCAGCTGGACAGCGATCCGCAGCCGAGCGTGTTCGATCGCGTGGTGGCGATCGACGCCGGGGCGGACGAGGTGTTCAGTTACGGCGGCGTCAAGGTCGAACAAGTGCGCGACCTGGTGCACGGGGCCATCTTCACGCGCGGGCCCAAGGATTTGAAAGCCACCGCCTTGTTTGTGGGCGGCAGCGACGTCGCCCTCGGGGAAAAGCTGCTGCAAGAGGCGCGGCAGCACATGATCCCGCAGTTCGGCCTGCGGGTGTCGGTATTGCTGGACGCCAACGGGGCCAACACCACGGCGGCGGCCGCCGTTCGCGCCGCCGGCCGGCATGTGGATCTCAGGGGCGTTGCGGCCCTGGTCCTGGGTGGCACTGGACCGGTCGGCCAGCGCGTGGCCCGGCTGTTGGCCCGCCTGGGCGCCAAGGTCCGGGTCGGGTCGCGGCAGGTCACGCGGGCGGCCGCGGTGTGCGAAGGCTTGCGAGCGAAAATCCCCGGCGCTCATCTGGAAGCGGCCGGCACGGGGACGCCGCCCGAACTGGCCGCCGCCCTCACCGACCGCACCCTGGTCATCGCCGCCGGCGCCGCTGGCGCCATACTTCTTCCCCGAGCCGCACGCGCCGCTTGCCCGTCCCTGAAAGTGGCCATCGATCTCAACGCGGTTCCGCCCCTGGGCATCGAAGGGGTCGAAGTCACCGACAAGGCGGCGCCGCGCGACGGCGTTCTCGGTTACGGCGCCGTCGGCGTCGGCGAGACCAAGATGAAAATCCACAAAGCCGCCGTCGCCCGCCTCTTTGACAGCAACGACCAGATCCTGGATGCGGAAGAGGTGTATCAGATCGCGTTAAACTTCTGATTATTCCGTTTAGCGGCGAGCCGAAGGCGAGCAAACCCCGTGCTCGCCTTCGGCTCGCCGCTAAACGAAGGTCAATCTTTCGGCGGCAGAATGATCACCGGGCCGCCGGGGCGGTTCGGGGTGCCGTGGATGCGGTCGCGGTAGATGTGCAGGCCGTGGGTGGCGTGGTACAGGGCCCCGCCCGGCAGGAATTCGTTCTGGCCTTCCAGTATATCCACGCACAGGGCGCCGACGGCGTCCTGGACCCATTGCTCGCGCAATTCCTTATCCGTCATGGCCAGAGCCAGCCATTCCAGGATGTGGCCGGTCGTTTCGATGCGGATTTTGCGGTCTTTCTTACTCTCGGACTTGGCGAAGTAGGCGGTGGAGAAAAACCCGTCTTTGTTTTGCAGTTCTTTGGCTTTCTTCTTGAACTTGGTGATGGTGTCGGCCACGTCCTTCCAGACGCCTTCTTTCTTGCCGCCTTTTTGGCGGTGCAGGTGGTAGGCCCAGGTCAGGCCGAACAGGCGGTGGGTGCCGCCGCAAGCCGCCCCTTCGGCGATGGGCTCGTTCAGCTCGTAGCGGACGGCCTCTTCCAAAGTCAAGGTTTCCCCATGCAGGTTGGTCCACTTGTGGTCCGTGCCGAAAAATTGGGCTACGATGATGATCGCCCAGCTCAGCTCTTGCTTGGGTTTCGCCTTGAGGCTGGCGTAGTTCTTGGAATAGCGGCAAAAACTCCGAAAGGTAAATTCCTTGCCGTTGACGATGACTTTCCTGTCCAGGGGCATGCCCCACTGGATCATCTCGGCGACAAACTGGTCCTGGTGCCCCTGGCTGACGAACATGGTGCTCGGATCCCGGCTGGTCTCGACTTCCAGGTCCTGGAAATCCTTGCCGGCCGGGGTGAAGCGCAGGCCGGGCATTTCCTGGCCCTGGAAAATGTAGTCGATGGCGTTGACTTTCTTGCCGGTCTTGGAGTCCTGCACCATGGTGTCGAAGCCCATGCCGAGAATGCCGTGGAAAACGGTCCAGAAGCCGTGCGAGATTAGCAGGTCCCGGCCGTGCACTTCCTTGAGGGTGAAGTCGATACGGTCCTTGAGCGCCGCCGGAACATACAAAATGTTCTCGTTATTCTTGTCGTCGTTCTTGGGGACCTCTCCCTGGGGAGCGCAGGTCAAGCCGGCGAAGGCCAGACCCAGGACCAAGAATAGATACAGGCGACGCATGGCAGTTCTCAACGAATGCTTGACGGCTGTGACATTGGCCTGTCAAAGGCCATTAAAGCGGTTTTCCTTGGCGGGGCAAGGTGCATTTCCGAGCCGGAAGCGTAAGCGACGGTCCCACGTCGCTTACGCTTCCGGCTCGGATTGAAAAAATTACACCCCGCTGCCCACCGTGACTCGGCCCGGCGATTCCGCGGCCGCGCCCAGGCCCAGCTGTTCCCGCAGGCGGCCGACCGCTTGCCATTCGGCGGCCGTCAGGTAACTCAAGCAGGCGATCACATACACCGGCCCGAACAGAGGCAATTCATACACGAAGAAGGAACCGATCCAGCCCACCACGGCGCCGCCGAGCAGGATCGTACGCCATAGCCAGCCCTGCCGCCAGGCCAGGAAGGGGAAGCCGATTTGCCAGGCCAGAACCAGGTAGCCCCCCAGGCTGAGAGTGAACAGATACGATTCGGCCATCGGCTTGAGCTGCTCGAGCGCGTCCTTGGTGGCGGCAAACGGCGGATTGAGGGGATAGAACAAGGCCCAGCCGCCCCACCACGGGCCGAACTGGAGCTTGTGCAAGCCGCTCACCAGCACCACCAGGGCGAAATGCACCTGCAACAGGCGCAGAGCAAACCCGACGGCGTAACTCGCGCGCGGGCCTTCGTCTTTCTCCGCCTGGTAGCCCGGCAGCCATTGGTCAAACAGGAAACTTTCGCGCGTGCCCAGAATCCGCGCTGCCGGCGACAGGTCGCGGTTGAACTGCCCCAGGAACACGTAGCCGATCATCAGGTAAAACGCCAAGATTCCCAGCAGGTAATCGGCGTCATAGCGGACGATCGGATTGGCCAGGAACGAAACCACGATTACCCAGGTGGCCACGGCGGTCAGGCGCGGGGCAACCCCCAAGGTGAACAGGACCAGGATGGCCAGTGAGGTCCAGTAAAAGACCTGCAGCATTTCCAGGCTGCCCCAGAACACGTAGAGCAAGGACCAGCCCAGGGGAATCTGCGGACCGGCGGCCATGGAGGTGGTTTCGATATACGCTTGCCAGTCAAACCAGCCGTACATGCCGAAAAAGGCATCGAGCTGGCCGGCAAAGGGCAACAGCCAGGTTAGGAACAGCAGGCCGGCGGCGACGCGAATCCAGTGCAGGCCGACCGGATTGGTCGGCGTGAACCAGAAATTGACCCAACCCTTGACCAGGCCCGAAGGCTGGGGCGCCGGCAGGCCGGCGTCGGCAAGGGTCGGGCGATGCCGCGCGGCAAAGACCGGCTTCTCCGGCTTGATGCCCGTGGCCACGGGTGCGGGACGCTTATTTGACACGGCGAGGATCCTCAAAGTTGCTCGTCAAAGTTTCCAGCGTGCCTTCCGGTAAATCGTTCATGAACAGAACCGCGGGCACGATTTGATTCTTGCTCAGGCGAACCAATTCCAGGCTGTTCGCCTCCGGATACTGGCGCTCCAAGTAGCGGAGGTAGCCCTTGGCAACGACCAACGACCAGTCCGAAGGCCGGGTCAGCATGGGGTCGTTGGGCAGCTCGTTTTCCGATTTGGTGACCAGTTTCCCTTCGCGTCCGGGTTCGCCGAACCAGAAGGTGACGTCGGGCAATTTCTTGCCGCGCGGGGCGATGCGCCGGCTCTGCTGCGTCTGCACCGGCTGGTCGTCGCCCAGGGCCTGGGCCAGCAGCGTTTGCCGGTGCCGGACCCAGAAGTTGGCGTCCTTCTGGGGAAATTCGATGGTGTCGATGACCTTGCCGGCCTTGTCCTTGATGCGCACCTCAAATTTCACCTGGGGAATCTCCGGGCGATTCGAGCTGAAGTGATAATTGTGGGACATGTGCAGGAGATTAAGATATTCGCGAATACTAAAGGCTGCACCAAAACCACGGAGTCCCGGTCCCAAGTCGCCAATTTTCTTAGCGAACTGCGGCTCGGCGGCGGTGTCGGCAAATCCGAACGGCGTCGGCCACGGACCGCTCGGCGACGCCAACACGCCGATTCCCAGAGCGAAAAAGTGCCAGCCAATACAGACGCTGCCCAGGATGACGACCCACCTAGGAAGAACGCGCGTGATTTGGGGCTGCGATTGCATGATAAGACTCCGATCCGGAAGAAAAGGGGAGTCCGCAAAGGGACCAAAGATAGCTTACACAATGGCGGCGAAAACTCGACCTAAATTTGCGAATCCCCGCGGTTTTCCCAGGTTGCCAATCCCTAGACCCGATAAATCCAGGAAAAAGAGGCCCGGCTGTATTTTGGCGAGCCGAGCCGCGTAAGCGGCCGGGTTATAGCCGCGGCGTCACCCGGCTCCT
>CAZFGM010000374.1:0-7420 GCA_964518515.1 uncultured Alcaligenaceae bacterium
GAAGCGAGTTTGCCGGTTGTAAGGAACTTGCGGCTTTCTTTGAAGCGAAAAGCAGCGGGGAATGGACAAGACAAAGGCCCGTTTCCGGGACGGGTTAGGGCCGCTCGAGCCAGTGCCAAGAGCATGACGCGGCCGATGACCCGCCCTCTGCAAAACAGAAGCAAGCCGCTTCATTTTTGCCAGACCCAAGGGTCTTCAAATCCGGGTCGGCGGGAAAGCTGAAGCGCAAGCGAACCCAGGTATGCACATTGTCCCTGGGCGGCAATTTGAAACCCCAGCGAAACAGGGCTTCCCGGCACTCCAGCATCAGGGCGTAATAAGCGCGCCCAACGGCCCCGCGCCAATGCACCTCGGTGCCCCCAGGAAAAACTTTCCTGGCCAGGTCAGGAAATCGCCTACCCTTCATGGTCGGGTCCATGTCCCTAGTTGGAAAGAAGACAGAAGTGCTGCCATTCTTCGGGAGGGAAATTTTGCCCTACCCAACGTCCCCAGTTCCATTCGACGCCATCGTATTCCCCCGTCGGCCGATCTCTTTTCACATCGAGAATGACGCTCGGCTCGTCCATATCGTAAGGGGGCTGCAAAAAAATGTGGATGGCCCGGACCAGCGGCATGTGCAATGGAATATGGTCCAGCATTTTTTGCAACGGCGCCTGCAGGCCATTTTCCGCGACGAAATGCGGCATCTTTTCAGGCGTATAACTCCTCCCAAAGGACAGCAACGTTATAATGGTTGGGACAAGGAATCGGAACAAGCCCAGAAAGAACCGCCGACTTCTGGACTTCCCTTCTACTCCGGTCAGGGCGTGTTGCCGGGCGGCAAGGACCTGGCGCCGACGTCGACCTCGGCGCGGCGTACGAGAAGTGGAAGTGGATCAAAGTTGGCTGTCGGCGAACCGCGATGCCAGTCCCGCCATTGCTGTTTCCTTGGCGGGCAACTGCACCCGGAAAGTACTGCCCTGGGGCCCGCTGTCAACGTCCACGGTGCCGCCCATCAGATCGACATAGCCTTTGACGATGGACAAGCCCAGACCGGCGTGTCCCTCGGCATGGCGCGCGGGATCGGCGCGGAAAAAGCGCTCGAAAATATGGGCCCGTGCCTCCGGCGGGATGCCGATGCCCGTGTCGCGCACTTCAAGGGTGACGGCGCCGTTGTTGCGCGCCACGGTGACCGCGACCGAGCCGTTGGGGCGATTGTATTCAATGGCGTTGTACAGCAAGTTGCTCAGGATCTCGCGGAGCTTGTCGGGATCGGCCTGAAAGACGGCCGGGCCATTGGTATGCACGTGCAGGTCCAGGTTGCGGGCGCGGGCCAGCGGCCGGACCAGGTCGGCGCATTGCTCGGCCAGGGAATTCACATCCACGGCGCAGGGCCGCAGCTGGGCGGCGCCGGCGTCCAGCCGGGCCAACGTCAACAGCCGCTCGACCAGCTTGTTCATGTGCTGGCCGCTGTAGCGGCAATCTTCCAGGACTTCCCGGTATTGCTCGATTGTCCGCGGCTTGTTCAGGGTCACCTCAATGGTGGTCAACAGGGTAGCCAGCGGCGTGCGCAGCTCGTGGGAAATGTCGGCGGCGGCCTGCTTTTCCCGGGCGAAGACGCGTTTGAGCTCGGCCAGAGTCTCGGCCAAACGGCCGGCGATGGGTTGCAACTCCCGCGGCAGGCGGGCCGGGTCCACCGACAGGCGAAAATCCTTGGCGGAAATGCGCCGCACCGCCTCGGTCAGCCGATTCAGCGGGGACAAGCCCAGGTGGACCAGCAGGAACCCGCCCACCACCAGGGCGGCGAAAGTGCCCAGGCCGATCCACAGCATCTGCGTGCGCAGCTCGGCCAGGTTATTTTCGAGGTCCTCCTTGAGCCCGGACAGGTCGCGTTCCAGCTTTCTTTCCAGGGCGGCCATGGCCAGATCGCGATTCCGCGTGTCGCGCGCAAAATAAAACAGCACCGATAATGATCGATAGCCTTCCGGATCTTTGCGGAAAAAAAAGGGCGGAAAGCGGGGACGCCCGCCAAATCCGGCATTGTCGCTGGCGCTCAAGGTAGCAAGGAAGGACACCCGCCGCGCCAGGACCTTTTCTCCTTCGCCATGGTTCGGATCGCCTTGGATCTCCACATTATCAAAATGGCCTTGCCAGTTCTGCCGTGGCACTTCGACCGGCTTGAACCAGTGGGGCAAATTATCAGACCGTGCCAGGGGCCGAAAAAAGAGCGTGTCCCCCCGTCCCCCCGGGCGGATAATGCTGGAAATCTGGAAATATTCCCCTTTTCCCACCAGGGGCATACCCTCCTCGTCTTCGGCGGGGGGAAGGTAATCGTAGGGCCGCACCGCGCGCAGCAGCGACGGTAACCGCGCTTGCGTTAACAGGAAGGGAGGGACAGGAAATATTTTCTCATAGGAATGGAAAACCCAGGCCCCTTTGTTATCGAGGTTCTTGGCCAGATCCTTGCCGTGTTTCAACAAGTCCTCATCGAAGTCCTCGGTCACGCGTTTGCAATTTACCTTGTGCTGTTCGGTGAGAAGTTGGTGGGTACTCGCTTCCTTGGCCTCGAGGGCCTGGTGGGTGCTCTGGTAGCAAAAATACGAAATCCCGCCCAGGGCCGCGGCCAGCAGCACCAGGAAATACAGAATCAGCGACAGGCGGATCGACTTCATGAAGCAGCTCCCCCGCCTCTTTTCCTGGCCGATTTTTTTTGTGCCATCCGAAAACATGAGATAGAAAACCCTGGGAGGGCGAGCCTCCTGCCGAGTTTCTTATTCCTCTTCTCTCCGAATTCATGGTGGGGCAGACATTCCTGTCTGCCGAAGCTCCAGGCAGACAAGAATATCTGCCCCACGAATTCTCGCGCAGTTTCTTATTCCCCTTCTCCCCGGAGCAAATAACCCTCGCCCCAGCGCGTCAAGATCAGGGGCGGGTCGAATCCTTTGTCAATCTTGGTCCGCAGATAGCGGATATAAACATCCACGACGTTCGACGTGTTCTCGTCGTGCTCGTCGTAGAGATGCTCCCAGATCATGGACCGGCTGACCACCTTGCCGCGATGATACGCCAGAAACTGCAGCAAGGCGTACTCGCGCGGCGTCAAGTGGATGGACTGATCGGACCGCTTGACTGTACGCGACGCGGTGTCGATTTCCAAGTCAAAAATCCGCAAAACCGGATCCTTGACCTGGTGGCCGCGGCGAATCAGGGCGCGCAGCCGGGCCATCAATTCTTCCAGCTGAAATGGCTTGGTCAGGTAATCATCGGCGCCAAAGTCCAGCCCGCTCACCTTGTCTTCCAGCGAATCGCGGGCGGTCAGCACCAGGACGTGGGTTTTCAAGCCGAGTCGGCGCCACTCCTTGAGCAGGGTTAGGCCGTCTTTCTTGGGCAACATCAGGTCGAGAATGATGACGTCGTAGTTAGCGGTCTTGGCCTTGTAATCGCCTTCCTCGCCGTCCTCGGCGGTATCGACGGCGAAGCCTTCTTCCTCGAGGCCCTGTTTCAAGGCCCGCACCATCGGTTTGTGATCTTCGATCAAAAGTAATCGCACAAGCCACCCCTCAGGCTTCAGGACGGTTTGGCCCAAACAGACGGGGCCTCGACTCCATCATACCGCCCACGCGGCGCGCCGCAAACCCGAAGCCCCGCATGTGGTTATCTCTTTAATATTTATCACTCCGGGTATTAAAAGTTCATGAGATTCCCCAGGGTCCCGAACGCCGGCAGTAAACGAGCGCTGGATTAATAAGGCGATTTCCGGGATAATATTAAAACTTCTGGATTTTTGGCATTGGGAAATAATATCATGCGCGTCACCCTTGATTACGGCCGAACCGGTTTGCCCATCGAACTTCCCGACGACCGTGTCGTCGGTCCCCTCGCCATCCAACCCGCTCCCCCCCTGGCCGATCCGGACCAGGCGGTGGCCCTGGCCCTGGCCAATCCCATCGGCACGCCGCCGTTGGCTCAGCTGGCACGCGGCCGGAAAAACGCCTGCATTCTCGTCTGCGACATCACCCGGCCGGTGCCCAATCGCTTTATCCTGCCGCCCCTGCTTCGTACCCTGGAAGACCAGGGCATCGCCCGCCCTGACATACTTATCCTGGTCGCCACCGGCCTGCACCGGCCCAACGAGGGCGCCGAGCTGGAGGAAATGCTCGGCCCGGACGTTGCCCGCGGTTATCGGGTGGAAAACCATCACGGAAAAATCCTCGACGAGCACGACTATCTCGGCACCACCCCGCGCGGCGTGCCGGTGTACCTCGACCGGCGCTACGTGCGGGCCGACCTGAAAATCACCACCGGCCTGATCGAGCCGCACCTGATGGCCGGCTACTCGGGCGGCCGCAAGGTCATCTGTCCCGGCATCGCCGCCCTGGAAACCATTAAGGTCTGGCACGGGCCGCAATTTCTCGAACATCCCAAGGCCGACTGCGGCTTCCTCGACGGCAATCCGGTGCACGAGGAAAATACCCGCATCGCCTGGATGGCCGGCTGCGACTTCATCGTCAACGTGTGCATCGACGGCCAGCGCCGCCTCACCTGGGTCGGCGCCGGCCACATGGAGCACGCCTGGCGCCAGGGCGTGCAGTTCGTCAAAAACGTCGTCCGCGTGCCGGTAGCCGAACCGTGCGACATCGTCGTCACCAGCTCGGCCGGCTATCCGCTCGACACCACCTGGTACCAGGCCGTCAAGGGCTTGACCGGCGCCTTGCCCATCGTCAAGCAGGGCGGCACCATCATCCTCGCCGCCAGCCTGTCGGAGGGCATCGGTAGTCCCGAGTTTCACCGCCTTCTAGCCGACAATCCCGATTTGCAGATCTTCAAGCAGAAGATTCTCGGCAAGGATTATTTCGTCATGGACCAATGGCAACTGGAAGAGCTGGCCAAAGTGCGCGAACGCTGCCGGGTCAAAGTGGTCTCGGACGGCTTGCCCGCCGAGACGTTGCGGCAATGCCACGCCGAGCCGGCGGCATCGGTCGAGCAGGCGGTTGCCGAGTGCCTCGCGGAGTATGGGCCGAAGGCCCGCATCGCCGTCATTCCCAAAGGGCCTTATGTGTTGCCGTATGTGGCCTGAAAGTGGTCATTGATCCCCGGCACTGGCCACGGCTTGCCCCCTCTTGCTCTTCAAAAGAAAACCCTTTGTGTTTATGATGCTGGTCCGGTCAGATGGTGATCGGCATTCCGGTCATGGAGTGACCGGACAAAAGGGAAAGGATGCCCATGAATGGTGCCTGGGAATATCGCGTTTACGATCGCCAGCAGCTGGTCTATTCCTCGGAAGCGCCCGGTCCGGTGGAATTGGGCCGGCAGGACAAGGGGGAAGAGGGACCGTATTCGTACCGCCAGCTAACCGGCCTGTGGCGGTTCATCGTGGCCCCGTTTGTGGAAGACCACATTTCCCGCCGCCATGTGCTGGTGGAACCTCAGTCGAACGGGCGCCTGAAGATCACCAATCTGAGCCGCAGCTTGCCGCTGCGTTTGGAGAATGCCCCCGCCTTGAAGCCGCTGGCCACGTGGGAAACGCTGCCGCCGGTGGTTTTGGTGCTGGGCCACAAAACCGTGCGGATTCAAGCGGTCCAGGCCGAGGCCGCGCCGCTGCACAGCCTGGCCCAGGCCACCTTGCCGCCGGGCCAGAACGACCGGAGCGCGGGCCTGGCTTTTCCCCTCACTCCCCAGGGACAGGGACGGAGCCTGGAAGTCGAACGGATCGGTCGCTGGTTACAAACCACTTTGGGGGTCTTGCAAAGCGCCGCCAGCTCGCCGGACTTTTTCGCCCGCGCCGCCCGCGCCGTCGTGGATCTGGTGGGCCTGGATGCCGGCGGGGTGTTGCTGCGCGACCAGGGGAATTGGAAAATCCAGGCCCAGGAGTTCGCTACGGGCCTGGGCGGGTCAGAGCACGGACAACCGAGCCGGCAGATTCTGGGTAAAGTGCTGGAGGAAAAACGCACTTTTTGGGAAGTGCCCGCCGCGGCCCAGCTCGGGGCCAGCTTGCAGGGGGTCAAGGCGGTGGTGGCGGCGCCCATCCTCAACCGCAACGGCGAAGTCCTCGGCGCCCTGTACGGCGACCGCCGCCAAGAACGAGCGCAGGCGGCCCTCCAGCCCATCGCGCCCCTGGAAGCCATGCTCGTGGAGGTGCTGGCCGGCGGCGTGGCCGCGGGCCTGGCCCGCCTCGAGCAAGAGCAAGCGGCCCTGCGCGCGCGCGTCCAGCTCGAGCAGTTTTTCACCCCGGAATTATCCCGCCACCTCCTGGCCAACGCCGATTTGTTGCACTGCCGGGAAACCGCGGTCACCCTCCTGGTCGCTGATATTCGCGGCTTCAGCCGGATTGCCGAGCGCTTGGGGCCGGACCGGACCGGAGAATGGATCGGCGATACCCTGGGCGTGTTATCGGAATGTGTGCGGGACCAGCAAGGGGTGCTGGTGGATTATACCGGCGACGAGGTGCTGGCGATGTGGGGGGCGCCGCTGCCGCAACCGGACCATGCCCGTCTGGCTTGCCGGGCTGGTTTGGCCATGTTGGACGTGCTGCCCGTGTTGAACGAACGCTGGCAAGGCATTGTCAACGAGCCCACGCGCGTGGGCATCGGCATCAACACCGGCCTGGCTCGCGTGGGCAACGTCGGCTCGAAGGTCAAGTTCAAGTACGGCCCCATGGGCAATCCGGTCAACCTCGCCAGTCGCGTGCAAGGGGCCACGAAGTACCTGCGGACCAGGTTGTTGATTACCCAGGACACCCAGGCGCAGCTGGGTCCGGGTTTTGCCACGCGCCGCCTGGGCCAGGTCCGCGTCTTGAACCTGGTCCAACCCGTGGCGTTATTCGAGCTTGCCGGCGACGCCGCGCCGGCCTGGTCCGCCTTGAAACAGCGCTACGAAGAGGCCCTGGCAAAATTCGAATCCAAGGATTTCGAACAGGCCACGCGTCTGCTCGGCCAGGTGCTGGCCGACCATCCGCAGGACGGCCCTTCCTTGATGCTGATGGCCCGAGCCATTCACTACCTGGAAGAGCCGGCCTCGTTCGATCCGGTTTGGGAATTGCCCGGAAAATAACGAAAGTTAAACCCCGCCCGCACCGATCAATTCCGCGACGGGTACAAGGTTCTTTCCAAGCCACACTGGTCCGGCCGGTTCGATCAGCGCGGACGACGTGCAATTCAACGTGCCCATTTCCTATTCCGGCCGCACCTATCAGGAAGCAAGAAAATCGGCTGGCGCGACGGGCTGAAAGCGCTGTGGTGCCTTTTGCGCTATTCGAGGTGGGTTTGAGAGGAAGATTGAAAAAATGCACCCGATTCAATTGGCAATTGGCAATTGGCAATTGGCAATTGGCAATTCCCAACTTGTGGCTGGCACAATTCACTCACTCACCACGCACCACGCACCACCTATCCTTCCACGAGGGCTTGCAAATCCGCTTCGGTCAGTTCGCGGATGAAGTTGC
>CAZFGM010000375.1:0-7414 GCA_964518515.1 uncultured Alcaligenaceae bacterium
AATCGATGAGGGTGCCCGCAAGCTGATCGAGCGGGCCCGCGCCGCCGGTTGGCAGCGCCTTACTTTTGTGGCGGCCGGTTTCCAACCGGCCGATAACGGCAAGTTGAAAACTTGCCGCCACATTAGCATCACGTTCAACGGGGCCGGCCAGTTTGTCTACGAGCGCTCCCTGCCCCTGGGACTGCGCGAGGTGGTGGTGTGCGACGGCAAGTCGCTCTGGCACTTGTACGCGGAGATCGGCCTGGCATCGCGGCGAACGGTCAGCCGCTTCCACCGCGCCGAGCTAATCGAGAGGGCGCCCTGGACTTTGCCGCCCGCCGAGGACCTGGCCCGCGGCGCGGATGTTAAATCCATCAACGCCACTACCGTGGCCATCATTCCGCGCGGCCAGCCGACAAAGGACGCTGACGGCAAACCGCTGCCGACCGGGCAGTATCACCTGGTGTTCGGCGACAACGGCCGGCTCAAGGAGCGCCGGCTCGTGGAAAAGCCGAGCGACAAGGTGCTGTCGCGCGAGGTCTACGGGCCCGAGGGGGTCACCTGGCTAGATGCCGGCAACAAGGAACGCGCCCGGACCAAGTTGGAAGTTGGCCCGGCCGAGGCCCCCAACCTCAAGCCCGACATCGCCAAGCTCGTGGTCCTGCCGCTGCCGCTGCGGACCCAGAATTACATTTTTGCCAATGTTGTCGGCAAGGAGGCCAAATTGGAGGGCATCGCCAATTGGGAGGAAGAAGCCGCCTTGGCCTTTTTCGCCACCGAGTGCTTGAACCGGCAAACCGGCAATGCCCTGCAAATCTTCGCCGAGCGCTTCCATGCCAAGGGCGATCGCCGCCTCGGCTTCTACACTTTGCTCCTGGCAGGACAGGCCAACTTCCCGACCCCAACGGTAAAAGCGGTCTTGGACATTGAAAAGGAGCATCCCAAGCAGCCCCTGGCCCGCTTCCTGGCCCACGTCAACCGCACCAACAGCCGCGGCTACCAGGGTCCCCTGGGCGATTTCGGCGCGCCCAAGGACAGCTTCCTCGCCCGCCTGGCCGCCTTCCGCGACCACTTTGGCGAATGGACCGACGCCGAAATCCTGGCCCGCATCGATCGGCTCATCACCTACGTGAAAGACGCCCCCTCGCCCTTGTTCGCCTATGCCGTGCTGGACGCCATGCAGCGGCGGACTAGCGCCCGGCCCGACGTGCAGGCCAAAGTGGCTGAGGCCTTCGCCCAATTCGGCGACAAGACCGGCCTGGGCTACTTCGCCCGCTATGAACAGGCCCGCTGCCTGGTCCTGGCCGGCAAGAAGGCGGAGGCGGTCAAGCTCTTCCGACCGCTGTACTTCGACCTCATCAAGGCCGGCCAGGTTCCGCTCATCGATGGGAACTTTCGCGAGGCCATCCGCGGCGCGGACGGCAAAGGATTCGCCGAACTCATGCACCAGGCCGCCGCCGAGCTGCAAAAGCAGGACCGCCATCTCGGCGTCCTGGTCCTGGCCCGGCAAGTCCAGCAGCTCGGGGACACGACCCTGGCCATGGACCTGTACCACCAGACCTTGAAATCGCTCAAGGGCCAGCCGCGCCTTCTCTTCGCTCTGGCGGGCTTGAATTTCCTCTGGCAAAACCAGCAGGTCGGCCCGGTCGAAACGCTCCTGGAGGAATTGCTGGCCGACCGGCGGCTGGCCCAGTATCCGGGTCTGTGGCGCTTCGCCGCTACGGTGGCCCAGAACAAGAAGGCGCCAACCCGCGCCGCTCTTTGTCTGGAAAAAGCCCTTGCTCTGGAATTCCGCTATCTTCCCGAGGTGGTCAACGTGCAGACCTTCCGGACCGATTACCAGAACCTTCTGAACCACTATCTGGAAATGGCCCGGGCGATGAACCTTTTGGATATGGCTCCAACCAAGGAATTTCTGGCCAAGGTGGTAACGGCGGCCGACCGCTGGCGGTCGGTCGATCCGGAGGCCACCGCGGTTTGCCAGTTGGCCGCCCAGATACTGCAAGCCGCCGGCGGCGCGGAAGCGGGCGAGTTGGCCTGGGAATACCTGACCACGCCCATCGCCTACAAGCCGAACGAGGCCGCCCCCTGGCTGTCGCTGGCGACCACGCTCCGCAATGAGGGCAAAGTGGACCTGGCCGACCGCGCCTTTGCCACGGCCTATCAGGCCGAGCCGACCAACGCCCAGATTCTATGGGATCACGCCCAGTATTTGCAGCAAGCGGGCCGGCACGACCAGGCCCGCACGCTGTTTCGCCGGCTCGCCGACGGCGATTGGCAGGAGCGCTTCCAGGGCCTCAAGCAGCAGGCCCGCGGCATGGTGCCGTGATTGAGTGGCGTGTGGAGAGTGGAACGCGAAGGGCAGGACTGTTTAGCGGGGAGCCGAAGGCGACGGCGCGTTTCCAGGCGGTCGCCTTCGGCTCCCCGCTAAACGATTGTCAATGCTTCAATCCGCCCCCTTCAACCCCGTCACCGCGACGATGAACCGCTGGCGGATTTCGACGCCGCGGCGAATGGTCAACGTGCCGTTGACGACGGCGTTCTTGCCGTTGAGCTTTTCGGCCAGGGCGCGCAGTTCCTTGTTCTTGCCGAAATCGAGCTCCAGGGTGCCTTTGGGCGTGGCGATGATGGTCCCGGTGGTTTCGCCGCCGATGGCCACGATGCCGGTCTGCAGCTTGCCCTTGACCTCGACCTTGATGTAGGCGTCGGCGCCTTTCTTGGGTTCATCGCCTGCCGTCGCCATTCCCAGGGTCAGCCCCAGAGTAACGAGCAGAATGACCGAGAGAGCCAGTTTCATCATGAGATCCTCCAAAAAGTAGAAACCCTTGGTGTTTATGCAGGCGCGCGGGCGAGCGGCCGGTGTAAACCGGCCGGTTAACACCGGCCGCTTGACAGTCAACTTTCCGGCGGTGACGAGGGAGCCACCACGCCGCCTTCTTCCAGGATTTGCCACAAGTGATCCCACACCTCTTCCGGATCGGGGTTGTCCGCGTTGCCCTCGGCCCAGAGGGCGGCCTGAGACCACAAATATGCCACGGCTTTCTTGCGGACCTTCTCCAAGCCGCCAGGCGATTCGGCCCGCGGTTTTTTTGCCCGCGGCGCCGGCTTTTCCGCCGCCTCGGGCATGCTCGCCAACGCCGGGGAGGACTCGCCGTCCAGCGCTTCGTTGCACAGGCGGTCGGCCCGGCTATTGTGCTCGCGGCGCACGTGGCGGATCACCACCGTGTCAAAATCAGCGCAGAGTTCCTTGGCCCGCGTATACAAGGGCAGCAAGCCGGGATGCTTGACTTTGTATTGTCCGTTCATCTGGTTGACCATCAGCTCACTGTCGCTGAAAATCTCCAGGCGCCGGCCGTGCAGATTCTTGGCGTGTTCAAGAGCTTTGACCAGGGCGGTATACTCGGCGATGTTGTTGGTCGTTTCGCCCAGGCGCTGTTTGACCTCGACGTCGGGTTGGCCCGGCCGCTCGATGACGTAGCTATAAGCCGCCGGTCCAGGATTGGCCCGCGCGGCGCCGTCGGTATGAATGGTGAACACGCCAGGGTCTTTCATGCGTGCTTCCTTTCGAGAGGTTGAAAAGGATTGTATCAAAAAAGCATTGCCAATTGCCAATTACCAATTGCCAATTGAAAATTAAAAATTAACCGTTGGCCGCGCGGCGGAGTGCGTTGACGTGCAAGTGCGCCTGGCGAGTCGGTTCGGGAATGCGATAGCCGCGGCAGCTTTGCAGGACCAGGCGGACGGCGCTGGCCAGGTCGAGGCGATGGCCGACCGACACGAACACCGGCTTGACATCGAACTTGGTGCGGACGACCTTGCCGATGACTTCCTGGCCGTCGCGCAGCGAGGCGAGGGCGCCGGGTTTCTTGCCGGGTTCCTTGAAAGTGCCCACCAGCAGGCTCTTGGCGCAGCCCAGGCAGGGCAGATCGAGCCACAGGCCCAGATGACAGGCCAGGCCGAAACGCCGCGGATGGGCGTAGCCCTGACCGTCCACCATGACCGCGTCCGGCCGGATTGTCAGCTTGGCGAAGGCTTCCAGCACCAGCGGCGCCTCGCGGAAAGACAACAGGCCCGGAACATAAGGAAACGAACTTTTGCCGGCGGCGCTCTGGGTCTCGACCACGGACCAGTCGTCGGTGCGGAGCACGACGACCGCGGCGTAAAACAGCGGGGACAAACGATTGTAGGACACATCGGCGCCGGCGATCAGCTCGCAAGCCGTCAGCGGCGAGCGCGTCTCAATGCGCCCGGCCAGCTCGCGCTGCAAGGCCACCGCCTCCGTCGGCGTCAGGTCCCAGGGGTGCAGGCAAGGGATGTGCATCGCCCAATTTTAAAGGCCTTCGGTCCATTTTTGCGACAAACAGTTGTCGCCAACGTCGCAAACATACATTGCCAATTGCCAATTACCAATTGCCAATTGCCAATTCTTGATGAGGATTCCAACAGATTTTCAAACTTGCTTCTTGCTTGTAATTTGCAATTGGTAATTGGCAATTGGCAATGTTTGATCTGCCCCGTCAGTCCTATCCTGCCAAGGGTTTCATTTGCATCCTGGACGTGTTCGCAGTATAGTCGCAACCGTGGGAATTTCGAGTCGGAAAGGTAAGAGACCACGGAACCAACGGCTAACCAGGAATAATTCCTACTATAGGCATGCTACTTTGAAAGGAGCATCACCATGGCTACCTACCTTGTGCTGGGCAATTTCACGGATCAGGGCATGCGCAACGTCAAAGACACCACCAAACGGGCCCAGGCCCTGCGCGACCTGGCCAAGAAGTTCGGCATTACCGTGAAGGAGATTTTCTGGACCCTGGGCCAATACGATGTGGCCACCATCCTTGACGCTCCGGACGAAGTCGCCGTCACCGCTCTGGGATTGAGTCTCGGAGCGCTCGGCAACGTCCGCAGCCAAACCCTGCGCGCCTTTTCGGCGGAAGAAATGGGGCGGATTCTCGGCAAAATGGCGTAAGAGCCCACGGGGGAAAAAGGCTTCCTTTCTCGTTGCCACACTCTGTCAAGGATCGCGCACGCAACGAAAGCCGACATGGTTGGCGGCGCTTTTCGGTTCGCCTTTGCCGCGGGCGCCCGGGATGTAGCGGAGGCAGTAATTGTCGGCGCACAAGAAGGAGCCGCCGCGCATGATTCGTTTGGGAACGCCTGGTTCTTGAGGATCAAAGCCCGCCTTTGGCCCATTGGGACCCTTGGGATTGCGTTTCGCGCTGTGGCGATAATAGTCTTCCTGATACCAGTCGAGGCACCACTCCCAGACGTTGCCGGCCATATCCACCAGACCATAACCGTTGGGGGGAAAGGTGCCGACGGGGGCCGTGGCGGCGAAACCGTCCGCGCGTGTGTTTTCGCGTGGGAAATCCCCTTGCCAGGCATTACACATCCATTTGCCTTTGGGCTTGAGTTGTTCCCCCCAACAGTAGAGTTTGCGGTCCAGGCCGCCACGGGCGGCGAATTCCCATTCCGCCTCGGTGGGCAGCCGTTTCTTGGCCCACTGGCAGTAGGCCATGGCATCCTCCCAGCAGATGTGGACGACCGGGTGCTTTTCCCGGCCCTTGAGATTGTTGGCCGGCCCTTCGGGATGTTTCCAGGAAGCGCCTTTCACCATTTTCCACCAGCTCAATCGGTCGCCCAAATCCACATCATCCTTGGGACCGGGAGGAGTGAACACAATGGAAAAAGGTTCCTGCGGCACTTTTTCAGGCGGCACGCCGGGATAATCCTTGGGGTCCGGCTTGCGTTCGGCGATGGTCAAGTAGCGGGATGCTTTCACGAAGCGGGCGAAATCTTCATTGGTCACCTCGGTCTTGTCCATCCAGAAACCATCGACGTAGACCTTGTGTACGAAAACGGCATCGTGAAAATGGCGGGGAAACTTTTTGGGAATTGAGTCCGCGGCAATCCCCATGAAGAATTCGCCGCCGGCAATCCAGACCATGCCCGGCGGTGGCGGACCCGGAGGTTTGTTGGGGTTGAGTTTGGCCTGATTTTCTGGCGGTTCCGCTTTCTTGTCCGCCTGGGCAGTTACCGAAAGAAAACCCAAAGCGGCCAGAGAGAGAAGAACCGCTCCGCAAGCCAGACACGGTCGGGAAAAAGGTCGAGCGGCCATGAGATATCCTTTTGCCTGGGCACACCCCGCAGGCTCGAAGACTTGCCGGCGGGCTTGATATCAGGGATCGCGCACGCACCGAAAGCCGACATGGTTGGCGGCGCTTTTCGGTTCGCCTTTGCCGCGGGCGCCGGGGACGTAGCGGAGGCAGTAAATATCGGCGCACAAGAAGGAGCCGCCGCGCTGCACGCGCTTGGGCAGGCCGGGTTCCAAGGGATCGAAGCCGGATGTGGGACCCTTGGGATTTCGGGTCAAGCCTTTGCGCTGGTAGGTTTTTTCCTGGTAATAATCGGCACACCATTCCCAGACGTTGCCGGCCATGTCGAAAAGGCCGTAGCCGTTGGCAGGGTACGATCCGACGGGTGCGGTTCTGTCGAAGCCGTCTTCCTTGGTGTTCTCCCGCGGGAAACCCCCCTGCCAGTAATTGCACATGGGCTTGCCGCCCGGTTGGAGTTCATCGCCCCAGCAATAGAATTTGCGATCTAACTTGCCGCGGGCGGCGAACTCCCACTCGGCCTCGGTGGGCAGGCGTTTCTTGGCCCACTGGCAGTAGGCCACGGCATCGTCCCAGGCGATGTGGACGGCGGGATGTTTTTCCCGGCCCTTGAGATCGCTACCCGGACCTTCCGGATGCTTCCAACAGGCGCCGGTTACTTGCTTCCACCACTCCAGATGGTCGCGCAATTCCGCCTCCGGAGGCGGCGTGGTGAAAACTATGGAAAAGGGTTCCTTCGGAATTTTGTGCCCGGGAGCTCCAGGATAATCTTTGGGGTCCGGAGGTTTTTCGGCGATGGTCGCGTACCGGGTGGCGTCCACGAATTTCTTGAATTCCTCGTTGGTCACTTCCGTCTTGTCCATCCAAAAACCATCCACGTAAACCTTGTGTACAGCCTTGGCGTCAGAATAAAATTCGGGATGCAGGAAATGGCGAACGTCCTCGGGGAATCCGCCCGGATCGACTCCCATGTAAAACTCGCCGCCGGGAATCCAGGCCATGCCGGCCGGCGTCGGACCCGGCGGACCGGAAGTATTCAACACGGGGGGACCGAAGTCTTCCGGCGGATCGTCGTCTTCCACCGACGCCTCCTTATCAGGCCATAGATAATCCGGCAGCACCAGGGCAGCGGTCACCAGCGCCCCCGCCACGGCCAGAGTGGCCACGGCATACCACCAGCTTTGCTTGCCGGCCGCCGCTTTCTTCTTGGCGGGCGAGAGTTTTTTCGTCGCCGCCAGGACGGTTCCCGGTTTCTTGATGCCCTGTTCCACGGAGTCAGCCGTTTGCGGTTTTTCTTTCATGGCGGCTTCCGGTCGGAG
>CAZFGM010000376.1:0-7333 GCA_964518515.1 uncultured Alcaligenaceae bacterium
GAATACCGCCGCCTTAGCTCAGCGGTAGAGCGCGGCTTTCGTAAAGCCGAAGTCCAGGGTTCAAATCCCTGAGGCGGCTTTTTACCAACTAACTACCAACTCAAGAGGTGATCGAGCAGTCCGGATCCGAAGCTCGACGTGCGGCGGCAGAATTTCAAACACTCGTTCGAGGCGACACCGGCATTGATCTCACAACGTCCCAGCTCTAAGGGGATGATCCGGACCTTCTTCATTTTATTCGCAGGCCCCGGCCCATTCCCGATTGAAATCACCTATCTCGATACCAACCAGCTGCCCTCGGCGCGGGCATCTGTGCCGGCAGCAGCTAACTAAGGTACAATGTATTCTTTCGCAGCTACCGGAGAACTTACCATGCCCGTGCACCCAAGGAACTGCCTTTCGCGGGATAGTCAACCCTAGAGATGCGGAAAGTCTCTTTCGGGCACTTCGCGGCTCAGATTCCCCTCTCATAATTACACACAGGCACCGGAGCACTGCCCAATCACCCCCAGGTCTCCCCGGGCCCGTCCGGATAACCATCCTTTGCCGGTCGCCTTAAATTCCCGCCCGCACGATGGCCAGAAACTCATCGGCCTTGAGGCTGGCGCCGCCGACCAGAGCGCCGTCCACATCCGGCTGGCAGAGCAGCGCGGCGGCGTTGTCCGCCTTGACGCTGCCGCCGTATTGAATGACGAGGTTCTGGGCCGCCGCGGCGCTGCACAATTGCCCCACACGGCGGCGGAGAAATGCATGGGCCTCCTGGGCCTGCTCGGGAGTGGCATTGTGGCCGGTGCCGATCGCCCACACCGGTTCGTAGGCCAGAACGACCTTGGCCAGCTGTTCGGCCGTTATCCCAGCCAGTCCAGCCGTGACCTGGCAATCCAGCACGTTCTCGGTTCGATTGGCTTGGCGTTCCTGCAAAGTTTCGCCCACGCACAGGATGACTGTCAAGCCGGCGCTCAAGGCGGCGTGAACCTTGCGGTTGATGAAGGCGTCGGTCTCGCCCAGCTTGTGCCGGCGCTCGCTATGGCCGACGATGACGTACTTGCAACCGATATCCACGAGCATGGCTGGGCTGACTTCGCCGGTAAACGCCCCTTCCTTTTCGGGATACAGGTTCTGGGCCCCCAACCCGACGACGCTTCCTTGCAAAGCGGCACCAATCCGCGATAGGTACGGAAAGGGAGGACACACCGCGACGGTGACGCGGGTTTCCGAGCCGACGCCTTGGACCACGGCATTGGCCAAAAGCTCGCCGCTAATGGCGGTGGTGAACATCTTCCAGTTGCCGGCGATGAATTTTTTACGCATGAAGAATCCTACGCTTTTTCAAGTGGCCCTGCCGGGCAATTTTTGGAGTGCGGCGACCGCCATCATGTTTGTTAGCCTGAATTGCGCACGGGTTCGATTCGTGGGGCAAGCATCTTGCCTGCCTTACCAAGGTGCTTGCCCAAATTGCCCATTCGGCAGGCTGGAAGCCTACCCCAGGTCCGTGCGCAATCCAGGTTTGCCAACTGCCATAGGGAAGAATGCCGTGAAATCAGTATGTGGGTTTATCGCTAAGTTTACCAGTTTGATTCGGTGCGTTTACTCTTGTTCCGGAAACGGTGGGCACACCGTTAGCAAGCCCGTGCTAGATTTAATGAAAGTCCATGGCTCGCAGGAGATCCATTATGTTCAGGTGCACCTTGGGGCTGGCGCTGGTGGGAATCTGGGGCGCTGTGGCGCGGGGTCAGGCGGAATATGCGTCGGAGGACGATTTGCGCAAGCTGATCCAGCGACTGCAGCCGCCGCCGGAAATCATGAAGTACCAGCAAATCCCCTGGGTTCTGGACCTGAACGAGGGCATCCGGCTGGCCCGCGCGGAAAAACGGCCGATCTTTCTCTGGGCCTCAGGCGACGACCCGCTGGAGCGCTGCTGAGGGTACGCGCACGGGTTCCGTGGGGGCCCCCTGTCGCACGATGATGTCATTCGCCGGATTTCGCAAAACTGCGTGCCGGTGGCAGTCAATCTCTACAAGATTCGCAAGGCCAAGGATGTCGCCGGCGAATTCTTCCAGTCGGTGCAAAAGCAAAAAAACCAGTACCAGGGATTCTGGCTCGTGTCGCCGGATGGAAAGGTGCTGTCGGCCTTGCACGATTACAAAAGCGAGAAGACCTGGCCGCGGGAGACGCTGGCGGCCATTGATACGGGCTTGAAGGCGTTTGGCCCGGTAAAGCCGCGCCAATTCGAGCCGCGCGATCCTCTACCCTACCGCGGACGCGGCGTGCAGCCCGACGGCCAGGTCACGCTGGCCATAATCATTCGTCTGGTATTTTCCGGGAAAATCGAAGGGCCCAGCATTCTCGACAGTCTGACGTTGTCGGACAAGGAATGGGCGAAGTTCGCTCCGCCCGAGGCGGTCCTCGGCCGCAAGTGGACCATTCCTAATCCGCTGGCCGGCAAATTCTGCCGCTGCCTGACGCCGTCCACCGATCAGCCGCACATGCCGTTGCCCGACGAGGTGACCGAGGTCGAGCTGGTCGGCACCGTCCGAGCGCTGGCCAAGGGGATCGCCACGCTGTCGTATGCCGGTTCGATTGCCGCCGTGCACAAACATCCGTGGGAAAAGGGCCGGACCAATCGCGGCCGGGCCAAGATCCACGGCGCCGCCGCCTACGACGTCGAACAGCGGCAATTATTGTCCGTGACGCTGTTCCTGGAAGGGCTGCACTGGCCGTACAACCCGTATAACGGCGCCGGCTATCACGTGGCGGCGGGGGTGGAGTGGCGGCGCGACAAGGGGAAGTAAATGCCCCCAGTCCGCCCGCCAGCAAACTCCGCACCGGCAGTTGCCAGACGCGCACCACCGGGTAGCGAAAAATCAGGTGGGCTTTTTCCCCCGGAAAGTTGCGGCGCCGCACTCCGCTAAGAGTCGGCGAATCCGCCTCGGGCCGCAGCAGGATTGCCACACTGCGGTACTGGCCCGAAACGTTTTCAGACAAAACCTAATTCTTCGCGCGGAGCACCCGGAGTTGGTAGGCGCCCGTTTTGCCGTTGTAGCTGGTAGCGATGATTCGATAGGTCGCCGATTCGCTGGGTCGAAAGGTGATGCGGGCGTGCAGGTCGCCGCCGCTGTCGTCGTCCTTGGCCAACTCGATGCCCGTGAGATTCTCCAAACGCAGATACGTGTCGAATTCGCCGCTCTTCAAATCGATGGTGTACATTGAATCCGCCTCCAGTCGCACCTCGTGCACATGGCTCGGATATTTCGTGATGCGATCCCTGAGGTCTGCCGGCATCAGAGTGCGTTCGAATTGTGCAATGGGGTCAAAATAGTCCTTGCGGATGTTGGCGCACACCCAGGTGAGTTCCAGTTGCAAAGACGTGAGGTATCCCCCCAGATTCGGGTTGCGCAAACGGGCCATGCTGAGCAAGAAGTTCTCACTCAGGTCCACGGCTTTCTCCATGGTTTTTCTTGTTGCCGCTGTGTTTTCGAGGCGAAACTGCGCCAGGCCATGGAGCGTGGTCCGCAGGTGTTCGGTCACACGTGCCGTTGACGTCGGCATTTCTTTCAGCACCGTCAATACCTCGTTGTCCTTCTGCGTGCGCGAAAGGCATAACGCGCGCGCCAGGAAAGGATGCGGCTGCTTCGATCCAGGGTGACACCACGATTTGAGCAAATCCGCCTCGCGCGCCACGGCCGGGCCGGCTTCCGATGCAAACGCGCGCGCGCGATAACTGGCAACGTCGAAAGACTTCGCACCGTCGCTGAGCTTATTCAGTTTGGCCGCCGTGTTGTCGCGATTGAAGGTGCCCAGTAACTGGCGCAACATGGTTTCGTGGTGGACCGCCCAGGCCTTTTCGACTGACGAGATCTTTCTTTGCTGATACTTTAGAACGTGCTCAAGGGCCTCGGCGCGCCGACCTTGCTGAACGAAAAGCGCGATGAGCCGGTGGGTATATCGTTGATCCGATGCCACGGCGCCAACCAGCGCTTTCTCGGCTTCCTGAAAGTTTCCCAAGGACCAGTGCGCCATGCCAATGCTATCGAGCATATCTCCCTTGGTCCGCGGCGTGATCTCCTTGGCTTTCTTCAACGCATCACTCAGAAATGCGATCGCATCTTGGTGTCGGCCGCGGCGCGTTAGGATCGTGCCATAATTGGCATAATCAACCAGATGGGTGGGGTGTGGGCTCATTTGGTGATGGCGAAAGATGGCTTGGTAGAGTTTTGACAGCACGGCCAGATTGGCGCCGTTGCCCAGCGCGTCCGCAAAATTGCCGAGGTCGATGGCGTCGTTTTGGCTCATTGGCGTTTGGCGTTCGTCGAGCAAGGTCGTCAGTTCGCGGGCGATTTTCTCGGCGTTGAGGATTTGCTTGGTGTCGGCGGCATACTGCCCGGCGGCCGCTAGGGTACGCAAGCGCCAGCGCGAGGCCTTGCCGAACCGTTCTTCCTGGGACGCGAGCATTTCGTCCACGATGGCCTGGCCTTCGGGAACGCGCTGCTGATCGGCCATCATGTCCGCGTAAAGCACCACCAGCACATTGGCCCGTGGATGTCCCAGGCCGAGCGACTTGCGTGCGATTTCGAGGGCGTCCAGCAGGACTTTCTCGGCTTCCTGTTTTTTCTGTTGCTTCAAAAGGCATGAGCCGAGATCCGCCAGTGGGAGGACGTGATAGGGGTGATCTTTGCCCAGGGATTTCTGAAATTTCATGACCACTTTTCGGTACAAGGTTTCCGCCGTTTCGTAAAATCCGAGGTTCATCGCCAACGTTGCCTGTTGGTAGTCGCTGATCGCCCCGATGAAGCCCCCCTTTTCCTTGCCGCCAGCCTGCTGTAAATACTCCAGGGCTTCCGCGACCAGGGGAGCCGCCTCGGCGAATTTCCCTTGATCCAGGAGTGACCCCGCCAACACCATTTTACCGACCGCGGTGTCGCGGTGCTGGGGCCCGAGCAGCGTCCGGCGTGTCTCGAGCCCTGCGCGGGCCCATTTCTCGGCTCCGGGTTCTCCGCCGATGGAAGCTAATAACCCCGCAATTCGTAGTTGCACCTCGGCCGCTTCCAAGGTGTCGATCGTTTTACGTTTTTCGTGGAGGGCGAATGCCTCCAGGTAGTATCGTTCCGCACGATCGACATAGCCTTTTTCCGCATACCAGTTACCCAGATGCAGCAGACTGGCTGCAAGGTCCAAGTGGTCGGGCTCCAGGTGCTTCTGGCGTAGTTCATAGGCGCGCTGCAGCATCGGCAGCGCTTGGTCGTAATCACCCAGGGATCGCGACACGTCGCCGATGGTGTCCAAAAGCGCGGCTTGGGTGAGCGGGTCGGCTTGCAGCTTGTCGATGCTTTTTCGTCCCTGCGCCAGGATTTCACGGGCGGTCACGTCCTTGCCCGATTGAGCCGCCGGCAGGAGTCCCGAACCCGTAAGACCGGTGGGATCGTTCGTGATGAACAGACTCGCCAAGAACTCCCGCACGCGTTCGGCCCGGAGCTTCTCGGCGTCCGCGGCTTTCCTTTGTTTCTTGGTCTCCGTCAGCGCCTCATTGGCCTTTTTTTCGTTTTCCTTGGCTTTTTGCTCGTTTTCCTTGGCGTGTTGGCGGGCCTTCTCCGTTTCGCTCAGGGCCTCTTCCACCCTCTTCCTATCCCCTTCCGCTTGCTTGCGATCGGCCTCCGCCTGCTCGCGGGCCTTCTCGGTCTCGCGCAGAGCCAGGGCGGTGGTGTTTTTCTCCGTGACAGCATCATCACGGGCCTCAAGGGCCTGGTCAAAGGCCCAGGCGAAGGCGGCGATGCCGAGGACGGTGACCAGGAACACGGCGGCGAGAAGACCGGCCACCATGGGCCGGCGACGCAGCCACTTGAGAGCCTTTTCCGCCATGCCGGTTGGCCGGGCCAGAATGGGCCGGCCATCCAAAAACCGCTGCACGTCCTCCGCCAAATCTCGGGCGCTGGCATACCTTTTTCTCGGTTCCTTTTGCAAACACTTCAAGCAGATGGTCTCCAAATCGCGCGGCAACTTGGCGACCAGCTGGCCCGGCGGAACCGGGTCCCGGTGACACACCTGCTCCAAAGTTTCCAGCAGCGACGCGCCCTTGAAGGGTGGCCTGCCCGTCAGCATATCATAGAGTATGGCCCCCAGGGCATAGACGTCCACGGCCGGCCCCAAGGCCCGGGTCTGCCCGGCGGCCTGTTCGGGCGCCATGTAGCTGGGCGTGCCCATGACGGCGCCGGATTGGGTTTGGCCGATTTCGTCGAGCTTGCGGGCCAAGCCGAAGTCCGTGACTTTGGCCGTGCCCTCGGCGGTCAACAGCACATTGGCGGGCTTCAAGTCGCGGTGGATGATGCCGTGCTCGTGGGCGTGGTGGAGAGCGCCGGCCAGGATGTGCGTCAGGCGGGCCGCTTCGCCCGGCGGCAGCGGTGTGCCGGCCAGTTTCTGGGCCAGGCTGCCGCCCGCGACGAACTCCAGCGAAAAGAACGGCCGGCCTTCCACTTCGCCGATCTCGTGGATTTGCACGATATGCGGATGCTGCAACCGCGCGACCGCTTCGGCTTCCAGGCGAAACCGCGCCAGCTCGCCCGGGTCGGCGTGGGCCCCCGACAAAATCATCTTGACCGCCACCAGACGTTTGAGCTGGACATGACGGGCCTTGTACACCACGCCCATGCCGCCGCGACCCAGCTCGCCGAGAATCTCGTAACCGGGGATTCCGGCCCCCGCCGGCGGTGCCGGCGGCCCACCGCCGGAATCCTTCCAGGTGCCGCCCACGACGGTGGAATACAAGCCCTGGTTCGCTTCCGGAGCCGGCGTTTCCAGCAACATCTTCATGGATTGCAAGCTTTCAATCCGCTGCCGCAGCTCGTCGAGCAATTCGGGACAATCCGCGCACAGATCTTCGGGCGTGACAGGTTGGTCTTGGTCCCCGAGTTCTTCCCAGCGCAGCAGCAGCTCGCTGAGCCGTTGATCGTTGGCCATGGCAGATTACCTCCGCGGGCTTGTCAAAACGGGGCGTAATTCGGCAACCGCCAAATTGTCCCGGATTATTCGTCGAAGGCGCGACAAGAAAGGGCCCGGAAAACCTCGGTGCCAAATTCGGTTTGCCCGCCCATGGGGAAGGTTCCTTGCTAACCTACAGGTCCCACATCTTATCATTACCCCCGAGAACAGCCGCTTGCCATCGCCGCGGGGACCACCAACTAATAATATTAATCGATTTTCTTGGGGTGGACAAAAAACGAAGCCTCGTAGAGTTTTATTTCCCGCAAATATTTGCGCATCATCTTGCGATACGAATTTCTCGATTCGGCAAAATGAAGGGGAGAAAGATCGGTTCTTTTTTCGAGCTCGGCCAACCGCT
>CAZFGM010000377.1:0-7315 GCA_964518515.1 uncultured Alcaligenaceae bacterium
GCTGCGCAACTTCACCAGCGGCACGGCGGCCTTCACCATGGAGCCGAGCCACTACGCGCCGGTGAAGGAGGAGCTGGCGGACTTGCGCGTGGCGAGTTGAAGCCGCGCCGAAATCCCAAATTGTCGGTCTCCCCTGCGGCATGGCGAAAGCCCCTTAGTTCTTCCCTTGAGGAGAACGGATGACGAACGTCGGTAGGTTCTCTGAACGGCAAACTCATTCGGGTCAACAAGCCACCCTGACTTAACACGTGATGCACGCCCCCGGCCAGTACCTGGGCGACCTGGCGAAGGTTTAGCCAGATTTCCGGCCTCCCGAGCCACGCGATAGGTAACAACCGCAGTGGAAAGCGATCGAGGGTTGGAATGAACCGTTTATTGATAAAGAATGCGGCCCAGGTGATTACCAGCACCTGCCTGCCCGGAGGCCGACGGTGCGGTTCGGCTATGGGAGCCTTAGACATTCGCACGGACGCAACTTTGTTGGTGGAAAACGATCGCCTTAGTTGGCTCGGGTCGGCGGCGGAAACGCCTTCTCCCGCCGGTCCCACCGAAGTGATCGACGCCCGCGGCAAGACCGTGATTCCCGGTCTGGTCGATAGCCACACGCACCTGATCTGGGCCGGCAGCCGGGAGGAGGAATTCGAACAGCGGCTGACGGGTCGGACGTACCAGGAAATCGCCGCCGCGGGCGGCGGCATCAACGCCACCGTGGCCCACGTGCGCCGGGCCGAAAAAGAGGAACTGAAGCGGCTCGCGCGGCGCCGGCTCGACCGGCTGTTGCGCTTCGGGGTCACCACGGTGGAAGTCAAGAGCGGCTACGGCCTGACCGTGGCCGATGAAATCAAATGCCTCGAGGCGATTGCGGAATTGAATGCCGAGGGACCGCTCGAGCTGGTGCCGACCTTTCTGGGCGCCCATGCGGTGCCGGCGGAATTTGCGCGGAATCGGGCCGGATACCTCCGTTTGTTGACGGCAGAGATGCTGCCGGAAATCGCCCGCCGGCGGCTGGCGGATTTCTGCGATGTTTTCTGCGAGACCGGCGTGTTCGGCCTGGACGAGTCGGAAGAAATCTTGGTGCGGGCCAAGGAACTGGGTCTGGGCCTTAAAATACACGCCGATGAATTGACGCCGCTGGGCGGGGCCGAGTTGGCCGCGCGCCTGGGCGCGGCGTCGGCCGATCATCTCTTGTGCATTACTGGTGCGGGCATCGACGCCCTGGCCGGTTCGGGCACGGTCGCCACGCTCTTGCCGGGGACGGCGTTCTTTCTCGGTTTGCCCTACGCCCCGGCGCGCAAGCTCATCGAGCGCGGCCTGGCCGTCGCCCTGGCCAGCGATTGCAATCCCGGTACGTGTCCCAGCGAAAACCTGCTGCTCGTCGGCGCCATGGCGTGTACGCAAATGAAGATGCGGCCGGCCGAAGTCCTCACCGCCCTGACTCTCAACGCCGCCGCCGCCCTGGGACGCGCCGACCGGCTTGGCACCCTGGAAGTCGGCAAACAGGCCGACGTGGTGATCTGCGACGTTCCGAATTACACCCACCTGTTCTATCATTTCGGAGTGGACCATGTCTGGCGGGTCCTCAAGCGTGGTCGCGTGGTCTTCGCGGCTTGAACCCCCCCAGGCCCCCCCTTGCCAAGGGGGGGAAGGGGGGGTTCCCAACCGCCCGGACGACCCGCGGCTGGGAGAAATCCTCCAACCCTGGCAGGGAGACGCGGCCAGCTTGCGGCCCGGACGGGCGGTGCTGGTCGGTTTTCCGCAGGACGAGGGGGTCCGCCGTAATCACGGCCGCGCCGGAGCCGCCCGGGCGCCGGACGAAATCCGCCGCTGGCTCCGCTTACTGACTCTTTGGGACGGCGCTCGGGACGCCGATCTGTCGCAAAACCCACCTCTGGACGCCGGCAACGTTCGCATCACCGGATCGCTGGAAGATACGCAAGCCGCCCTCGGTGAAGTCGTCGGCGGAATTTTGAAAACGGGGGCGGTCCCGGTCGTTCTCGGCGGGGGGCACGAAACCGCTTATGGCCATTTCCTCGGCTATGTGGCCGCCGACAGGAAAGTCGGCATCCTCAACCTGGACGCCCATCTGGACGTGCGGTCGTGCCTGGGCGAGCCGGGGGCGTCCACCGGTCTCCTGGGCCACAGCGGGTCGCCGTTTCGCCAGGCCCTGGAACATCCGTCCGGCTTGTTGCTGGGCCGGCACTACGTCTGCCTCGGAGCCCAGCCGCACAGCGTCAGCCGGGCGCATTGGGACTATGTGCATGAGCGCGGCGGCCGGGTGGTGTGGCGTGATGCGGTGCGCGCATCCTTGCCGCGCGTGCTGGCGCGGGAAATTCGCCGGCTGGCCCGCGCGCGGTGTCAGGTCTATGTCACTGTCGATGCCGACGTGGTCCACGTGGCCGACGTGCCGGGGGTCAGCGCGCCCAACCCAGCGGGTTTTCGCGGCCGGGACCTTGTGAAAGCCGCTCGCCAGGCGGGCAGGTCGCCCCACGTGACCAGTTTCGAGCTGGTGGAAATCAATCCGGCGCTGGATCGCGACGGCCAGAGCGCGCGCTGGGCGGGCCTGGTGGTGTGGCATTTCCTCGTAGGCTTGGCGAATCGGGCAAAGGAGGAAAAATAGGAATTCGCCGCATTATCGCCGGACTCGGCCGCCGGACGGTATCCGCCGCGTCGGAAAAGGGGACCTTGAGCTCGCTTCGAGGGATTTTCAGACGCAACAACCGTTGCCAACTGAGTGTCCAGGATCAGGCGAAGAGGCGAACACTGATTTTTCTTGCACTACCTCAGCAGAACGGTTACGGAACTCGTTTTCGCAGCCACCAAATCGGGATTTCCCAATCCCTTCAAAAATAAGAGCTTGAGCCATGCCTCCGGCGACGGAAAAGCGCGGGATTCCTATGGTATCGAAATTGCCCCATTCCCATAGGGTTGCAATAGTAAAAAATCGCCCGCCCTTTCGGCCTTCCTGGGGGTTCATGGCGTAGAATTCGGCAGCAGCAAAACACGGCGCTCAAAGGAGGGTGATATGCTGGTTTTGAGCCGCAAGGTAGGAGAAAAGATCTTTATCAACGACAACATCTGTATCACGGTCGTCGATATCGATCGGGGCAAGATTCGCCTGGGCATCGAAGCCCCCCGCAGCGTCCCCATTTTCCGCAAGGAACTGCTGGCTTCCCCGGAACCCCCGAAAATCGCTGCGGATACGCCTATTGTGACTGCGAAAGGTTAACTTTCGCAAGAATAGTTTTTCCGGCCGCGACTATCCCAGTCGCGGCTTTTTTGTTTGCCAGGCATTGAGGATCACTTTCCCGCCAGAGGGGCCTGCCGGGCGGGTCATAATTTGCTTGTCACGGCCTTTGGAAAATCAACAAAGACAAAATGGTCCTTGTGAAAAAGATAGTCTTCCCCCGTCTCATCCACGATTCGTACCAGGTCGTCCTTCGCAGCCTTCTTGTCTGGTAGCAGGCGATAGACTTTGCCCACGATCAACGAGGCCTCGTATCCGGTGTTATCGACGCAAAGAACGAATGGCTTTGTTTTCATGCTTCTTAGTCCAGATAGCCCTTGATCTTCAGATCCCGTTTTCCGATTCCGTGGGCCTCGAACCAGTGCCACTCAACTTTACGCAACGCGCCGTTCGGCAAACGAACAGTAGCGAGGCCTTTCCGGAGATATGGCAGAATACGAATCGCCGCGCCGACGGCGCTAATCTCGACGTTTGTGATCGGCCCTACAAGCTCGAATTCCATTTCGTAACCGTTCACCCCCTCTTTCCCGCCTGGAGCGGCTGGTTGCCAAGCGGGAAAGTCATGGCCGCCGTTCACCCCCTCTTTCCCGCCTGGAGCGGCTGGTTGCCGAGCGGGAAAGTCATGGCCGGGTCGCGTAGGACAGGTTTGTAACCTGTCCGGACAACGAGGTTGGACAGGTTGCAAACCTGTCCTACGAGGCATGCCACCGGTGAACGGTTACTCCATTTCTTTCATTTCATCGGCCTACCGCCGCCGAATGCGGAACGGCCGTCCTTGCAGATTCAATTCCCAGACCACCCTGCCGTTGCGATCCACTTCCACCACGCGATTGTTATTGCTGCAGACGAGGGTGTGGCCGTTGGCCAAGCGGCTGGCGGCGGTGGCCGACGGCACGGAACATTCCCAGACGGCCTGGCCGGCGCGGTCGAACTCCACCACCTTGCCCGCGCCCTGGTAGGAAATCAGCAGCCGGCCGGCGGGCAATTCTTCAATCCCCAGGCGAAAGCCCGGGGCGTGATTGGCTTTGAAGACCTTGACTTCCTTTCCGGCCCTATCCAACTCGACGATGTTGCCGTTCTGCGTCACATAGACCACGTGGCCATTGCGGAGCTTCTGGCCTGAAGTGACCGAGCCGTGGCGCGACATATGGGTATTAACCGCCTGGCCTTTGCCATCGACCTCCAGAACCTCGCTCGGCCAGGTGGCGATAAAGGTGTGGCCGTTGCGCAGGCGCTGGCAATCGTGCGGATTGCCGGTGACTTTTCGTTCCCACAGGATAGTGCCTTGGAAATCGCGCACGGTAACCCGCCGCGCGCCGTGCTCGGCGACCAGGACGCGATTGCCGGGCAGGATCTCGGCATCGATGGCCCCTTGCACATTGGTGAAACCCCAGCGCTCCTTGCCGTCGGGACCGATCTCCCAAACCTTGCCGCCGCCGGCGTAGCCGTCCACGGTGACCAGCAAGGTATAGCCCAGCAAGCGGCGGTGCAGGTCCAGGCGGGCCAGATTAACCTTGGCGCCCGGACCGCGACACCAGTTTTCCCAGGCCTGGCGGCACTTGTGCCGTTCCTGGGGCGTGCCAGGCCCAAGGGCGACGGTCGGCGGCTGCCCTTCGCCGGCGACGCGCAGGAGGAACTCCTCGGCTTTCAGGGCCAAAGGAAGGGGCGCCTGGTCCAAAAGGGCTGCCAAAACGAGAAGGGCGTCGCGTTCTTTGCCGGCGACCAGGCCCAGGGCGGCGCGGAGGCGGACCAAAGGGTCGGGGTCGGCCAAAAGGGGCCGCACGACCGCGCGGTGCTCGGCGAGAGGGGATCGGCCCAGGACAAAGGCGGCAGCCGCGCGCTTCACCGGCCGCGGGTCTTCTACAGCCGACAGCAGCAATCCCGTCGCTTTGTCCTCCCGCACACCGACCACGGCCAGGGCGGCCAGCAGTTCTTCCTCGACCATCTCGTCCTCGGCAAATGGCAGAAAACCCAGCACGGCAGCGGTTCCGCCCGCGGGCCGGCGCACGGCCAGCAAACGGGCGGCGGCCTGCGCCTGGCCGGACCAGTCGCTCTTTTCGATCGCTTCCAGACAGCGCTGCGCTCGGCGGACGATTTCCAGGTCGGTACCGTTGAGCGCCGGTCGCAGGAAGGGAAGGGCGAAGCGGCCCCCGGCCAACAACTCGGCCGTGGCTTTTTTGCGGACCGCATACGAATCATCGCCGAGGAGGCGAACCCATTCCTTCAACCGGGCCTGATCGGTCTGAGTTGGCGTGCGCTTCTTAAAAAATTCCAGCAGCCCGGGACCGTCCGCCTGAAAGCCGGCGCGCTTGAGGACGGCCTCGTCGGCGGCGATTGCGCTTGCCGCCGCGCGCAGGTCCTCGCCGGCATACTGAAAAGCCAGCACCAACCCGCTTTGCAAGACCATCAAAACGGCGAACATGAACGGATCCCCGGCAGTCGCTTCGAGGTCATTTCACCCAATAAAACCACCACTATACCTTGAAATTCAGACCGGGGCTATACGCAGGATGCCACCAAGTTACACAATTTCCCATTTCCAGGGGCGGGCACTGCAAGCGTCCCTTTATTCCCTCGAAATCTGGAAAATTCCATGGCCGTGGCTTTGCGCCCAATTCTCAATGAGATCGCAAAACTCCGGGGGAGTCATCTCGCCTGCTGGCACCGGATCTTGGGGCGGTCGGCCATCAACAGCGCTCCGGGTTTCTCCCGGCAGCGGCTTGTCAGTATGATCCTAACTAGTCTAGTCACGTTGGGCTGACAGACGGCAAACCATCGGGCTTCCTTTTCATGACACGAAAAACTCGGGGCACGTTCATCTCCGGGCGTGCGTCTTGATTCCCGGTAGTATTTTACCAATAGCAACCACCCTTGTCACGACGAGGGTAGTAATGTAGTAATGGGCTTTGCTCTCAAGTACCGCGGCGGGCATGGGGGAAAAAGTGGTACTTGTAACACCCGGAGGTTAATTCTTTCATTCCTTTCATGAAAGGAAGGCGGCCTGGGTGGACAGGCATTTGTGCGAACGAGGGATGCGGAAATAGTTTACCACCCCATGACATACCCGATCTGCCCGCGCGGCGACACCGCGCCGTGCAGCACGCCGTGCTTGCGGTCCAGGCGGACGGCCATGACCTTGCCGTTGGCCCAGTCGGCGGCGACCTGGAGCTTGTGTCCCCGGGCCGCCAAGTCTTTGCGCGCGGCCTCGGAGATGCGGCCTTCCAACACCAGGCCCCCCGCCGTGGCGTTGTGCGGGTAGAACGAGCTGGGGAAATGAACCGAGTGAAATGAGGGCCGGTCCATCGCGTCCTGCATGTCCATGGCAAAATCGACGTAGTTGAGGAAGAACTGCAAAGTCCACTGGTCTTGCTGATCGCCGCCGGGCGTGCCGAAGACCATGTACGGCTGGCCATCCTTGAGAACCAGGGAAGGCGTCAGCGTGGTGCGCGGCCGTTTGCGCGGGACCAGGGCGCTGGCGTGATGCGGGTCGAGGTAAAACATCTGGGCGCGCGTGCCCATAGGGAAGCCCAGGCCGGGAATGACGGGTGACGATGGAATCCAGCCGCCGCTGCACGTGGCGGCCATCATGTTGCCGCGGCTGTCGATGGCGCAGGTGTGCGTCGTGTCGCCGCGGAACGTGGCCGGCAGGCCGTGCATGTCCTCGGGCACCCAGCCACCCTTGTATTTGCCGCCGTTGGCCTGAGGCTCCGTGGCCGAGCCGGGCCGCATTTCCAGCGACGCCTTCTTCGGATCAATGAGCTTGCGGCGAGCGTCGGCGTAAGGCCGAGAAAGCAGTACTTTCATCGGCACCTTGACGAAATCCGGATCGGAATAGTAGCGCTCGCGGTCGGCGAAGGCGAGCTTGGCCGCTTCGATAATCGTGTGGATGTAGTGGGGCGAATTGTGCCCGAGCTTGCGCAGGTCGCACCCTTCGAGCAGGCGCAGTTGCTGGAGGAACACCGGGCCCTGCGTCCACGGCCCGCACTTGTAAACGTCCAGGCCGCGATAGCGGATTGTCACCGGCGGCTCCAGCTTCGGCTGCCAGTCGGCAAAATCCTCTTTCGTCAACAG
>CAZFGM010000378.1:0-1000 GCA_964518515.1 uncultured Alcaligenaceae bacterium
GCCTACGACAAACTGCCCAGAGGTCCATTGCCATGGAGTACGTGGGGATCGTGGTCATCACGGTGGTGATGGCCTGCGCCGTGGCGGGCGCGATTGCGTCGCTGCGCACCCCGGACAAGGGACTGGGCCGGGAGTTTCTCGAAGGCTTGCAAGCCATCGGTTACATCTTCATTCCGGTGGCCGGCATCATGGCCTCGATCCCCTTCCTGGCCTGGTTCGTGCGGCTGACGTTCGGCCAGGTCTACGCGTGGCTCGGCGCGGACCCGGCCATGGCCGCTACCTCGTTCATCGCCGTCGATATGGGCGGCTACCAACTCGCCCGCCAGCTGACTGCTTCCCACGAGAGCTGGCTGATGGCCATGGTGACCGGGTACATGGCCGGAGCAACCATCGTCTTCTCCATCCCCGTCGGCCTGTCGCTGTTGGATCAGCGGGATCACAAGTACATGGCCCTCGGCGTGATGGCCGGCCTACTGTCGATCCCCGTGGGTGTCTTCCTCGCTTCGATCCTCCTGGTCGTGTTGGGCCCCGACGTTCGCAGTTATGTCGCCACCAAGGGAGCGGCCGATTATCCGCTCGCCCTGGACCTGGGCACCGTGCTGCTCAACCTCACCCCTTTGGTCATCCTCGTCGGCCTTTTGGCGGCAGGACTGTGGATCGTGCCGGACGCGATGATTCGCGGCTTCATGGCTTTCGGCCGGTTCATGGACGTGGCCATCAAGCTCATTCTCGTCGCCAGCATCGTGCAGTTCTTCACGGCCATATTCTACAAGGAAGGCATTTTCACCACGCTCTTCGGCGGCTGGGGCTTCGACCCGATCATCGTCGATCCGGAGGAGGTGGAACAAGCGATCGCCGCCGCCGCCGCGAGCGGGCAAGATGTGACCAAGGCGGTGCCGGTGGCGCCCCTGACCCGCGCCCTCGAAGTGGCCTTCTACATCGGCCTGATGCTTTCCGGCGCCAGTGGAAGCCGAACGATAAAGGTGCTGACAGGGTAAAA
>CAZFGM010000378.1:1010-7311 GCA_964518515.1 uncultured Alcaligenaceae bacterium
ATGCTTTCCGGCGCCTTTCCGATGGTGTACCTCATGAAGAAGCACCTGGCCGGGCCGATGGAACGCGCGGGCCGCAAGCTCGGGCTGTCGGCGGTGGGCGCGGCCGGCATCCTCGCCGCCGCCGCCAACATCCTCGCCATGTTCCGCCTCGTCCGCGACATGCCGCCCAAGGATAAGGTCGTCAACATCGCCTTCGCCGTGTGTGCCGCCTTCCTGTTCGGCGACCACCTGGCGTTCACCGCCAATTTCCAGCCCAATTTGCTGGTGCCGGTGCTGGCCGGCAAGCTCGGCGGCGGCATCTTCGCCGTGTGGCTGGCCTTTCGCCTGTCCGTTCCCAAGGCCCTGGAACTGGAGAAAAAAGAAAGGGAAGACAAAGCGCGCGCGCTGTTTCCGCTTTCCCCGATTTGCGCGACCAGCCGATTAAAGAGGTGAAGCGGCTCGGAGGACGCACCAATCTCAACTTCCGGGTAACGGTGGACGGGGCAACTTGCGCATCTTTGGGGCGGACACGGGGGAGCTGGTCCTCGACCGCGACCTGGAAGTCGCGTGTCAACGCGCGGTGGCGTCGGCCGGCGCCGGGCCAAAGGTCGTCCACTTCTTGCGCGAGCACGCGGCGTTGCTGTCCGAATTTTGCCCCGGTGAGTTGTTAGAGGCGCGGCATTTTCGCGACGCCGGTGTCTTGGAACGGGTCGGCCGCACCCTCCGCCGCTGCCACGATCAGCCCGCGCCTGCCGGGCTGGCCGTCTTTTGTCCGTTCACCGTTGTCCGCGACTACCACAAGAAGGCCCAGGAGAAGAAGGTCGCTTTCCCGAGTGCTGAACGCTTACGACAATGAATCCGGGAGAAACGCAAGAACTCAGGGATCGGACCGCGTTGCAGTTGTTCGTGAGCCCATTGGTTTCGGTAGTTGCGGAGGCAGCCATAACAACTCGTTTCGCCCTTTCCTTCCGGCCCGCTGCCGCAGCCGCAACGCCCGTCTACGCGGTCGCGCGCGGCACGCAGCACGGCTTCGAGGTTCTGGCCGCTGCGACGTACGTGCCCTGCTCCACCGGGAACATCGTCGTAGAGGACGAGTGCAGGTGCGGCGAAGCTACCGGCGTAAGGGTACAAGCAACCGTCTAAGTCCTGCCGACGAATGCTTAAAGCTTCGCTCGCGCCTTCCAATAGTGCGTACAACAAACCCAACCAAAAGGCGTCGGCGGCGGGAGCCAGGTGACCTTCAACGGATTCGATGAAGCGACCATGCGTCGTCTTCAGTCAGGTTCCAAGGGGGGGCGTCGCAGCGGCGGCGGAGCTTGCCAATCGGTGGGCCGTACGATCTCGAAAGCAAGAATTCCTAGCTAGTAGGGATGCCGGGCGATGGGGCGAACGGACCCGGAAGTTGGTCGCTATTCGCTCCGTAGCAAATTCTCGGCGTTTTTGGGATTGCGTTCGAGGTAAGCACAAAGGGCGGAGAAGAACATTTGCAACTGGCCCAGGCCTTGTTCGGCCATGCGAGGAGCCGAGGCGCCCAGCATTTTGGTTACCAGGGCGGCGGTTTTGCTGTCGGTGTGCACGTACATTTCGGTACGGTGCTGAATCAGCGCGGGGCCGTTGGAGGCGGGGCGCTCGCGATGATGCAACAGCACCACCACGCGGACGGGAATCAGCGGCAATAACGGGCCGGGGCGGACTTTGCCCTGGGCGAACCAGAGGCGTTTTTCCGGGTCCTTGTACAGGGTTTGCCAGGTCACTTTGCTGCTCTGGTCGTCGGCCCAGCCGAACAGGCCGTTTCCCAGATCGGTGATGCTGACGCACTTGGCGCCGAGGCGGCGCCAGGCGACCACGGCACGATCGGGATGATCGAGCAGCCAGAAATACTGGTCGGGCCGGCAAGGAAACGTTTCGATAGGCCCCCGCGCGGCCAGGGTGGGTTTTTCCACGATGGCGCGGATTTCCTCGCGCAGTCCTTCCGGCAGGTGGGCCAGAGAAAGCCCAGTCCCCGGCGGAGGGTTCCCCGCGGCCGTGCCCGCCGCCAACATGACTATCACGCACGCCAGTCTCAGAAAGCGCCCTGTCATGTTTATCCTCACCCTGGGTGAATTCGCGCCTGTCCGGTCCATACGCAATTTTGCCTCCGGAACCAAGAGGTTTTCCCGGCAAATCCAGGGAATTCGAAATTCCCCTTGCCTTTTTTTGATGCTTATCCTGTGCCTTCTGGGGAAACAACCCGGCTTTCTGATTTTGCGCAGTTGCCCTTTTGTGTCCCGCCAAATGATGGGTACTTCTCTCATCGTGTGGATTGGTGGGACAACTGAGGTTTTTTTCTGAAAAGGCCCCCCCTCTCATTTGAACCACGAAAAACACGAAAAACACGAAAGAAAGTTTGATCAGGTGTGCCCATCAATTCCGGACCTGTTTGCAGGATCCATCAGAAGAAGAGAAGGAGTAGGATGAAGAGTAAGATTAGGAAGACGAGTAGGATTAAGAGTGAGAGAAGGATCTGATGGGGGGGGTTCTTACTCTTTTCTTGCCCCTCTTCCTAATCCTAATCGTACTCTTAATCATTCTCTTTTCTTCGAGGGAGAGGTCCCCGGAAACGGTGGGCACACCCGTTTGATCGGCCTCCGTGTCGTTGCACCGACGCTCCATCCTTGATCGAGTTGACCTTGTTCCGTTCACGGCCCGTGGCCTATAGTCCACGGCCAATCGTCACGGGCGGGAGGAAGACCATGACGTTTTTCCGCCGGAAAAAATGGTTCCTGGTTCTGGGCATTTTGATCTTGCTCGCGGGTGTAGCGTGGTGGCAGCGGGCGCCGGTGTTGGCGTGGTATCATGTCCGCCAGCTGGCCGCCGCGGCCGAGGAGGATCGGGCAAGGTGCGTGGACCGGGTCGTCCGCTTGGACACGGCGGCGGTGCCGCGCCTCCTCGACTGCCTGCGCCGGCCGGATGCTCGGGTGTGCAACAATATCGGGGCCGCCCTGGTCGCTCTGATCGAGCGCTGGGGATCGGCTGATCCGCGCTCCCTGGCCCTGATGAACGCTTTCCGCACCCGGTTCGACCAGGCCAGTCCCCCGGGCAAGCAAGCCGCCTTGCAAGTGGCCCTGCTGCTTCTGCGAAACGGTCCGCTGGCGGAAGAAGGGACCGCGGCGGCCGGCCACCTGCTTCAGGCGGCCGTTGGCGATCCCGCTCTACGGCCCCGGACCCTGGCCCTGGCCGCTGCCCTGGTCGAGCGAGCGCCGGCCGACGCGTGGCTGAACCTCGGCCATACCTTGGCCGTGGAGGGGCTATCCGATCCGGACCCGGCCCAGCGCGTTCTGGCCATTCATCTGGCCTTGCACATCGGCCGGCGGTGCCAAACCGAAATCCTGCAAAAGGTCGTGCCGCTGCTGGGCGACTCGGCGCCGACGGTTCGCCGGGCCGCCGTGGTCGCCGTCGGGGCTTCTCCGGAGGTGGTGCCCGAGGATGATTTATTGCCGCTGTTGCACGATGCCGATGCCGAAGTGCAGCGGTTATGCGAGCTGGCCTTGCGCAGTCGGGGCTTGCCGGACAACCACATCCTGCTGGGCCGGCTGATCACCGATCCGCATCCCGCCGGCCGCCTGAAAGTGCTGCAACAGTTGCAACTGGCTCCCGAGCTGGATCCCGGCATCTGGCTGCGCCGCCTGACGCAGGACCCCGAACGCGCGGTGCGCGCAAATGCCCTTCACGCCGCTTGCCGCGTGTTTCACCTCGATCTGCGCGACCGCCTGGAGCAGCTGGCCCAGGACGACCCCAGCGACACGGTCCGCCAGATCGCCCGCACGCTGCTCAATCAGCCGATGATTCACTCCGACGATTGAAGAATTGCGTGGTCCAGAACAGGAGCCGCGCCTGGAAGTAACTCTCCCCCAGGTCACGGATGGCCGGCCACCACCGGGCGGACACGCAGCATCTCCTCCTCGACTAGGTTGCGTTGGGGCATCATCTAGCTCCCTGGTTGGATCATTTTTTCGATTTCCCTTACCCGCCGGCCCAAAAAGAGCACATTGGGTAAGTCGAACTGGTGGGCCTGGGCCCCAAAGGTTTTTACAATCAAATCTCCGGACCCCAGGCCCAGAATCCAGTGCCGAAATAAGTCGCTGCGCTGCTTTTGGGTTGTCATGCCGATGGTAGGGTAAGCGGTTTCGCCTTCGCCGATTTCCAGGCGGACCCGCATAAGCCCCGGCGTGAAAATAATGTAAATTTGCTTATCGAAGAACAGAAACACGACCAGCCAGATAATGAACAGGATGGTTGAGAAAAACAGATAGCCGCCTTGATTGATGCGCACGTCAAGAAAGCCCAGCCCCGCGAGAATGTATTCCCAGACCCCCATGTAGGCAAAGATGATACTGAGAAAAACGATTGTTCCAATTATCATAACCGACCACAACCCCCGCAGTGGAACATTGGTAATGATAATGACCAGCAACAGGATGGTGAGGAACAGAATCCCGATGTTCTTGCTTCCGGAAATATGCAGTTTGGGCTCGGCAATTTCCTTGCCCGGAGGAGCTACCAGGATTTGTTGGTCTTTATAATCGATTGTTTCTGTTTTTTCTTTTTCTTTCTGGATAATCACCGTGGTCTTGACGGGTTTGTGCAGCTCGGTTTTGTCCGGTACGATCGCCAACCGCTGGCCGCTCAACGGCGTGACAATCAGGCCGTAAATAAAGCCGATGGCCCAAACCGGCCACCAGTAAAAAAGGCTCGAGTGGCTGATAATGCGAATTTCCTTCGGTTCCTGTTTGACAGGGGCGGCCGGAGTGGGTGCGGTGGACATTGCGTGTCGCCTCGGGGTAGGAGGTTGAAGAAACCGTGCCCGGTCGCCGTAAGCCCCGCGGGCTTGCGGCGGTTCCCGGCGCGCCATGCCTTTCTGTTGCCAGATTGTTCAACAACCTAGTGAAGGAATCGGGGGTCGTCAAGCGGCGGAATCGGGGAACCGCGGATGAAGGCCGCGCTTTCTATTTCGTTCGTTCGTTTGAAATCTTTTGGAAAAGGATTTCGATCCATTCCATTCCCCGGAATTGTTGGTTTACAATTGCAGAATCGCTCGCAAGGCATCGTCCACTTCCTGCATTCTCGCAAGAGAAAGGTCACCCAGTTTGCGGATAATGCGGTTGTGATCGACCACTCGAATTTGTTCCGTCAGAATGACGGAATCCTGGGTCAAGCCCCCTTCGGCAAACGGCACGAAAACATGGCTGGGCAGCAGTTTTTGTGAATTCGCGTGGTAAAAGGAACAATGATCGTGTGCGGACTATAAGGGTTAGCGCGATCGGTTTGGACAAAGAACCGGCCGAACTCCCGCTTGTTCGGTCCCCCGCGTCGGAGAAAGATCGGCCAGCCAAACCTCGCCGCGTCTTACTGCCACTGGATTTCTCCGCGCGCCAGACGATCCTCATAATCCGCCAGATTCTCCGCATAATCTCCGGGTTCCGCCAGGGCGGCGTCATCGGCCGCTTCAAGAAGCGTAATCATGACCCGCACCGGATAATCCGGCATTTCTTCGGGGGGAATTAACCTTGCCGTCTGGTTGCAATACACCAGGCATTGTTTTAAAGATCATCAGGCACCTCTTGGAAATTTTCGGAGGATGCGGGAGCCGGGAAGTTCTCGTCCAGCGTTTCTTTTCTTGCCGGTGGAACCGCGTGCGCGAAACGACAAGCAGGGGTTATTTTCCAGGGTCCTGGGTGAACGGCGCGATTTCCACCGGCACGCGGAAATTTTGATGGCAGCGGTTGCAGGTGCCGGCCACGGTCCGCAGGGCGGCCCGGCTGGCCTCGTAATCCTTGCTGGCAATAGTTTGTCCCAGCTTGGTAGCCAGCGCGCGTAGCTCCATGGCCCGCTCGAACCAGACGGGCTGGCCCTGGTTGCGCGGCGGCCGCAGCATCAGCAGGTTGGCCGTCTCCGCCAAGAGCAGGGCCTGACCACGAGCGAAGGTCCAGGACTGGGCTTCGGTGGGCTTCTGGCTCAAAATCCGCTCCAGGCCGCGGAAGTTGGCGTGGGCCAGGCCCTCCATAATAAGTTTGGTCTCGGCGATCGGTTCCAGCTTGGGGATGATTTTGGACCCGGTCGGAGCGGTTTGCGGGACCACTGGATCGGCGATGCCGATTGTCAAGGCCCCGACGACGAGGATTCCAACCAGCCGTTTCATGGTACAACTCCCATTATGAGATTCTCCGGCAAGGGGACGGCGGAGAATGCGAAGTTTATTGTCCACGAGCGGCGGGGTTTAACCCCGCCGTGCCAGATCGTACCGCCGGAATAAACCCGGCGGATTGTTAGGGAACCTGTATAT
>CAZFGM010000379.1:0-3970 GCA_964518515.1 uncultured Alcaligenaceae bacterium
TATCCCGCGGCTTGGCTCGGTGCCCGTCGGGGAGGATGTGGTAGCCGTGGCGGGGGCGGAGGGAGCAGTCGCGGTTCTTCTGGTGAGGGCCCTTAAAGTCGAAGAAGTTGCCCGCGCCAGGACCGGCACGCGCAGGGCACTGGACCGGGGTTCGATGTCCCGCAACAGGTCGGCCAGGCCGCGGGCCGCCCGCATGCGCTCGGGGTCCTTGGCGGTCCATAGCAACACCCCTTGCAGCAGGCGCTTTTCCTCGGCGGCCAGGTTGTCCGGCAGGCCCGGTTTGTCGCCGCCGCCCCCCAGACGGTCGAAGCACTTGAAGAGGAAATCATGGGCCACGACATTTTCCGGATCGAATTGCAGGGTCTTTTCGAATTGGCCGATGGCCTTGCGCAGATAGGCGTCGCGCGCCTTTTGATCCGACCCCTCTTCCTGCTGGGCGCGGGCGAACAGGGTCTTGCCCAGCTCGTTGATGACTACGTAATCCTTGGTGAAATCGAACTGGCGCACCGGGTCGCGGTTGGCCGGATCGAGAATCTTCTCGAACTGAGCGATGGCGTCGTCGAAGTTGACGTGCTGGAAATCGACCAGGCCGTTGAACCAGGCGACGGTCCACCAGGGGGCGGGGGGGTTGCACTTGCGGGCATTGATTAATGCCTGGCGGGCTTCTTCCAGGCGCTCCGAGCCGTAGGCCAGGTGGACGCGGGCCAGGTTCAGATAGCCGTGGCTTTGGGCCTCCGGGGCATCTTTGAATTCGGCACCAAGTAAACGGCGGAAAGCCGTCTCGGCCATGCCCAGCTCGCCCTTCTTGTTGTCCGCCCCGCCTTCCAAAAAGCAAGCGATGCCGTAATCGTTCCAGCGCTGCCAGGCGGGCTGGATAGGCGATTGCTGGGCCGGCACCTTGTCGGCCACGCCGGCCACCGGCAGAACGACCTTGTCGGTGCACAGATCCACGATGGGCAGCTGCGACACTTTCCCTTTCCCTTGGACGATCTCCATGTAGGTGTAATCGAACTTGCGGTAGCGAACGCGGGCCGTCAGTTCAACCGCTCCGGTCACATCGTTCGGCACGTTTAACCGGTAATGCACCACCTGGGCGGCCCCAGGCGGAATCTGATGGTTGTACAGCGGCGTGAAAATGTCCTGCGGATTGCGGCGGTCGATGCGGTTGCCGTGCCGGTCAAGCATCAAGACGTTGATGAAATGGGCATTTTCATCGACCCGGCCCTGGTCTTCGCCCTGGTCCATGCCGCCGCTGCGGCCGAGAATGCGCTTGCCCGAGCGGGCGGCGAAATCCACCCAGACTTCGTTGGAATCCGCCGTCCCCTGGGTAAATTCATGCCCGATGTTCAACGTGCGAATGACCACTTCCACCAGGTAGCTCTGGCCCGCTTGCAAGCGCGGCAAGTTCGGCCGCAAGGGCTTGTCGTCCACGAGGGGCGCTTCCACCCCTTGCTTTTCCTTGGTCAGATGCTTGAGCCCGAACAGGTCGATGCGCAGCGGCGGCGATTGGCCGTCCGGCCCGCCTTGCAAGAATTTGGTGTGGGCGGCGATGGCTTCCTTGGTGTACTGATGCTTGATCAGGGGATGAATGCCGGTGTTGGCACCCAGGAACATGTGGTTGTGGATTTTGCGGGCGCCGGAGCCGTCGAAATCGCGGGCGCCGAAATCCGTGCTGGGCACCAGGGGCATGTGGCATTCGGCGCAGCGCGTCTTGGCCTTGGCCGGATAGTAAAAACTCCGGGCACTGATCCCGGAGACGCCGCTCAGCCAGAAGGAATTGGAATGGTCCTGGCCGCGGAGGAATTCCTTGTACTGGTTCACTTCCTGCGGAATACCGACCTTGTGGCACACCGAGCAGAACTCCTCCGTCCGGTGAAACGGTTTCAGGAAGGTTTTCTTGTGCAACTCCGGCTTGGCTTTCACCAGCTGGTTGTTGATCCACTGCAAGACGGGGTTGTTGCTGGTGGCGAACGGATAATGCTGCGGCTCCTCGATGGTGTAGGCGGCATTTCCCTCCCGACTGTTGATGTGCGTGATGCTGTGGCACACGGTGCAGGTGATGCCGGCATGGGCGGTGGGATCGTTTACGTCATCAAAGTCGGTACGGTCGAAGGCGCCGCTGAAGAACGGCACCGGGTCGTGGCAGCCGGCGCACCAGCGCGACGCCCGCACCCCCATGCGCCGGCGCGTCTCGCGCACGCTGAACAGATAGGGCGGATTGTTGAACGAGCTGAAGCGGTGAGACGAGTGCAGGTGGCTCTTGTAAATGTCCTCATGGCAGCGCATGCAATATTCATCCATCATCATGATGCCCGCGTCAATGAACTTGGCGTCCGCGGTAAGGGCCTTCGACGGGCCGAAATATTTCTTCCCCTCGGGCGATCCCTTGGCGAACTGCCGGGGGTCCTGCGAATGCATGACCAGCATGAACGCCACGCACCCGCCCACGGCCACGCCAAAGTGAATGCCCCATTTCCATTGAATGGCCGGCCCGGCCCGGCGATGGGCCACGTAAACGCCCACGGCGAAAATCGGCGCGGCCACGTGAAGCCAGTACACCAGCAAGCGCCCGCTGGTATTCGTGGTCAATTGTGGAAAACCCGCCAACTGCACCAGCAGCAGACCGCTGACGATCACCACCAGGCTGGTGGCGAACAAGAGGATGCCCAGCCGGACTGCCACCCGGTTCGGCCGGTGGCGGGCGGTTAACAGATGGCTCACGCCGAAATACAAAAACGGCGCCACGAACAGGATGCCCACCGCAATGTGAGCAAACATTACCGACAAGGAAAAAGGCGTCTCGAATATTTGTCCCCGGAGGAATGCCAGAAGGTGGATGGCCCCCAGGTAAATGCCGGTGGCGCCGAGAAAGGCCACGCCGGCGAAGATGCCCAATAGCAGCACGCGCAAGTTCGGTCCCACCGCCGGCTCATAGGGCTGACCACGCGCCGTCAGCATTACCGGACGGGAATCGGTCACGCTGGTCACGGTTGCCTTATCATCGCTCATGTGCCTTCCCCGCTCGGACGCCCGAGCTTTTCCTGGGTATCGGCGAGCGGCCGGTGTAAACCGGCCGGTTTACACCGGCCGCTCGCCTTTATTAGCAAATCGACGGGGACAAGTCGGTCGCGGCACGGCGTCGCGCAATCCCGTCAAGGGATGCAAATGCGCATACTTGGGCGGGGCACCGCGCCGGATGCCGCCATTACAACTTGTAAGGGTCAGGGTTCCGTTCGGGGAGGGTGAAAAATGCTGTTGGAACGGCGCTCTGGACGAACTAAGCGGCTGTCCTGGAGAAAGGAAAAGGGATCGTTCGGGGCGGAATCCAAAAGCCAAGCCAAAAAGCCGAAGGGCTCGCGCTCGCCGCGCGCGGTTCCGACCGTGCTCGGTGTGGATTGCGGCAGCGGCTGGTCCGAGCAGGACGGACCCGGACACGGTTTTGGCTCCGGAACATTCGGCTCCGGCTCTGGTTTGGAGTCCTGCGATGGGGACTGCGGAGCGCTGGGGGCCGGCTCCTTTGACTTGGACTGGGGAACGGTTGGAATCAGTCCGAACTTCCCCTCAAATTTCATCGAGTGATTACGGCACGCGCGGGCAGAAGGCGCGGCGATAGCCAACAGGAGCAGGGCGGCGACTACGGCCATCCAGGTTCGGATCTCAGATTTTATTCCAATCCGCCTCATGGCGTCCCGCTTGAGAAGAGGTGAGGGATGATGTGTTTATTGTGACCAACGCAGTTGCCGCTGGCAAGCAAAATCTCAAAAAAAAGAGATAGGATCCGTAGCAATTCGATCCAATCACGCTACGGAATGAAACCCCCTGGCGCGCAGCCACGGCCTTCTCGAATGGGTGCTTCGTCAGGCGTAGGTCATCTCCTGCAAGGCTTCGGCCAACGTGGGCCAGGGATGGAGCGAGTAAAGGCTGCGCCAGCGGCCACAGTTTAACGAGGTATCACGCGGTCGCGGCTCCG
>CAZFGM010000379.1:4070-7298 GCA_964518515.1 uncultured Alcaligenaceae bacterium
TAAAGGCTGCGCCAGCGGCCACAGTTTAACGAGGTATCACGCGGTCGCGGCTCCGATCCGGCGCCCTCCGCGCGGCGGCAGGAAATAAAAACCGCCGGGTCTTGGTGGAGAAATTGTGCCAGTTTCTGACCCATTTCCAGGCGGCTAAGACGCTCCGGACCGCCGACGTGCACAAGGCCCGTGTCCTCGGATTGGGCCAGGCCAATCAAGATGCGGGCGGCGGCCGGCAAACTCAAGGGCGTCCGCCATTCATCGGCAAACAGCCGCAGCGGCCGGCAATCGCGCAGCGCCTGGATCTGCTGGTCAAAGAAAGATGCCCGGCCGGTCAGGCTGGGCCCGAAAAGCAAACTCAAGCGAACGATCAGCGTGTGCGGGTAAATCTGACAGGTTTGTTCCGCCGCGTATTTGGTGAAGCCATAAAAGGATAATGGATTGGGCGAATCGCTTTCGTCGTAGTTTCCTTTGTGGCCGTCAAAAACCAGGTCGGTGGAAACGTAAAGAAAACGGGCCTGGACAGCGCCCGCGGCATTCACCATCAACAAGGTTCCTTGCTGATTGACGCGGGCGGCTCGGGACTTGTCCCGGAAACACGCGGCGACGTTGGCCAAGGCGGCGGTATGGATAATCACTTCGGGCCGTAATTGGCGAATGGCCCGGCCCACCTGCTCTTCGTCGCTCACGTCCACCGCCATGAGGGGAAAACCGAAAAGGTCGCCAGTCAGCGATCCGCTCCAGGCCGCGACTTCATGCCGGGTGCCCTGCAATTCGCGCAAGAGGTAGGCCCCGAGCTGGCCGCTGGCGCCGGTGACGAGCAGGCGCATCACTCGACCTCCGCCCACAGGATGAGTTGCACGGCGGCGTCCAGCGGCATGGCGTGAATCCCCACCGCCGTGCGGGTATGCCGGCCCCGTTCGCCGAAAATCTGGTTGATCAGCTCGGAAGCGCCGTTGAGCACTTGCGGATGCTGGCGGAACTCGGCGCTGCAGTGCACGTAGCCCTCCAGGCGCACGATGTGCCGGACCTTGTCCAGATCGCCGAGGACGGCCTGGAGCTGGGCCAGGGCATTGAGGGCGCACAGCCGGGCGGCGGCGTAACCTTGTTCCAGCGTCAGATGCACGCCCAGCTGGCCCTTGTACATCATCTGGCCCTCTTGCCAGGGGAGCTGGCCGGACGTGACGACCAGGTTGCCGGTGCGCAGGGCCGGCACGTAGGCCCCGACCGCTGGCGGCGCGGCGGGAAGCAGCAGGCCCAGTTCCCCAAGACGGGTTTCGATGGCCGAATGATGCATACGGTCACCTTTACTTTTAGAACTTCAAAAACTGGCAGGCACCTCGAAATAAACAGCCTCGCTGCCCAGACTCCATTATCGCCCCTCTTTTTTCAGGCCTTTTTTTCTGCTCCTGGATTTTTTCGGGTAAATCCTGGGACCATTCCCGTCCACCTCCTCAAGGTTCGAGTATACTCCCCAGGCCACAGCAAAACCCGCGGGCAAATCCCCCAAGAAAACGACCCGAAAAACCACCAAAAAAACCAGGCAATCAAAATCGCAAAAAAACGCCGCAAAACCTTATAAAAATGCGGGATAAGACATTGGAGTTTAGCGAGGAGTCTCACTTTTTCTGCTTTTTATCCATGTCGGCCATGAAGGCGCGCAGGACGTGGATGTCCTTTTCGGCCCACGGCGCCTTGCCGCGCGGCATACGGCGTTCCTTGTCCCGCGCGCTGACGCGGGCCAGCACGCTGCCGTCGTCCGCATAGAGGAAAAATCCTTCCCGGAGGAGCATGGCGAAATCTTTTTTGGCATCGCCGGTCAGCTTCAAGGCCGACACGATCTTGCCGCTGTGGCAGCCGACGCAGCCGTCCTTGCCGTTGCGGGCCATGAGCGGCCAGATTTCTTTGTCGAACCGCTTGGCGAACATTTGCCGGTCCGCGCTCGACAGCCGGTCGAACTCCGACGGCCCGGCGGTCAGGACGCGCAGTCCTATCCAGCCGCCCAAACCCCCGCACAGCACCAGACCAAGCAACCAAACCCTGGATTTTTTCATGGCAACCTCCTCGATGGTTCAGGGAATGACACCACCATAGCCGATGGCCGGCCAATCCGCAATCGTCGATTTCCCATCTCCGTGGGGCACGTTAGTAACGTGCCTCAACGTCTGGCACGTTGGAACGTGCCCCACAAAGTCGGGGACCGGATTTGTCATCAGGGAGCCGATACCGTGGGTGCTTCCCGCTCGCCCGCGCGGGACAGGAGGTCGCGAGCGCCACGGGCGAGAAGATCCTGGGCCAGATGCAGTCCCAGGGCCTCGGCCTCGACCAGGGAACCCGTCAGGTGACCCTCCACCCGTTGGCGGCCATCGGAGGTCAGGACCACGCCGCGAAGGGCCAGTGCCTGGCCGGCGATGGTGCTGGCGGCGCCAATGGGCACCTGGCAGCCGCCTCCCAAGCCATGAAGCAAGGACCGTTCGGCAAGGACCGCCTGGTGCGTGGCCCGGTCATCGATTCGGCACACCCTTTCCAAGGTAGTCGCATCATCGCGCCGGCATTCCAAACCGAGGGCGCCCTGGCCGACGGCCGGCAACAGCCAGGCCGGATCCAGGATCTCGGTGATGTGCTCGGCCAGGCCGAGCCGTTCGAGTCCGGCCTGGGCCAGGATCAGGCCGTCCAGGTTGCTTTCGCGCAGCTTGCTTAGCCGGGTTTCCACGTTGCCGCGGATATCGACCAGGCGCAGGTCCGGCCGGCGAAAAAGCATCTGGGCGCGGCGGCGCAGGCTGCTGGTGGCCAGCACCGCCCCGCGCGGCAAGTCGCTGAAGGTCCGGTGCCGGTGCGACACGAACGCGTCACCCGCCGGTCCGCGCGGCGGCACCGCCGCCAGCACCAACCCCGGCACGGGTATCGTGGGCAAGTCCTTCAAGCTATGGACGGCGACGTCGACGCGCTTTTCCAGGAGGGCTTGCTGAATGGCCTTGGTGAAAACCCCTTCGCCGCCGATCTGGGTCAGGGGCACGCCCTGGATCTGGTCGCCGGCCGTCTGGATTTCCACAAACTCCACCGCCAGATTGGGGACCGCGGCTCGCAGCCGCTCGGCGACGTGCCCGGCCTGCCACAGGGCCAGGGCGCTGCCGCGGGTACCAAGGCGAATGGAGGGATTCATGAAAAACCATCGCAGGGCGTTAGTGAAGCCGCGCTCATGGTAGGACGTTGCTTGCGGGCCTGTCAATGCAAAAA
>CAZFGM010000380.1:0-7293 GCA_964518515.1 uncultured Alcaligenaceae bacterium
CTGTTAGCCTGGTCAAGTTGGGCAGGATTCAAAACGGGTTCGGCGAATGTTTACACATTCTTTTTGGCCGCGCAGCCATCAAAATAGGCGGTTTTCGGCCGAAACCGGCTAAAGCCGGGACTACGAACCCAGGGTTATTGAGAAGTTACCGTTCGTGGGGGAATACTGGCACAAGAAACTGAACAACCTGACACGGGCGGACGGCAGGGCCACACTGGACTTGGCAGCGGCGATTCGCTCACCTTCGATTACGAGAGCGTGTTCGATCCAGCGACCAACCTCTTCGTGGGCAGCTGGGCCGTGTTCCATCCGCAATGGAAATGATGAAAAACACCAGCACTCACGCGGGTCCAATCGTGAATGGGCATGGTTTGGTCTCCGTGCAAAGGCGGTGCTACCAGGATCAGCGGGTTATTTTTGTCTGGGGCAAGGCTTTTTGCAATTCCCGCACGCCTTCGTCCGTCACCTTAGTTTCGCTAAGGTACAGCGTCTGCAACTGATTCAACCCGGCCAACTCTTTCAAGCCCGCGTCCGTCACCTTGGTTCCGAAAAGGTTCAGCGCCCGCAACTGTTTCAGCGCGGCCAGTTCTTTCAAGCCCGCGTCCGTCACGCGGGTAGAGCCAAGGCGCAGCTGCTGCAACTGTTTCAGCCTAGCCAACTCTTTCAGGCCCGCGTCCGTCACCTTGGTTCCCCCAAGGTTCAGTGACCGCAACTGTTCCAGCGCGGCCAGTTCTTTCAGGCCCGCGTCCGTCACGCGGGTAGAGCCAAGGTTTAGCTCCTGTAACTGTTTCAGCCTGGTCAGTTCTTTCAGGCCCGGGTCTGTCACCTTGGTTCCGAAAAGGTCCAGCACCTGCAACTGTTTCAGCCTGGCCAGCTCTTTCAGGCCCGCGTCCGTTACCTGGGTCCCTTCCAGGCGCAACCACTGCAATTGTTTCAGCGCGGCCAACTCTTTCAGGCCCGCGTCTGTCACCTTGGTTCTGGCAAGTTGCAACCATGTCAACGTTTTCAGTCTAGCCAACTCTTTCAAGTCCGCGTCTTTCACTTTGGTTCCGGCAAGCCATAGGGCAAAAGAACCCTGCGGGGTAGGCATTGATTGCAGTTTCCCCTCCAGGAACACCGCAAAACGAAAAGCCGGCAACTCCCCGGCTGCGGGTTTCTCCTTTTCGAGCCGCCATTGCACGTAAAAAGGCCCTACCCCCATCCAGCCAAACTCGGCCCCTGCTTTTTCCCAGGCGGCGATCACTGCCGGCGCCGGCCGGACCGGTTCCTTCGCCGGCTCCTGGGCCGACAACCCGCACCAGCACAGCAGAACGCCTAGCACCCCGATCATTATCCGACGCCAGCTTGTTTCATGGTTCATGTTCATGGCTCACCTCAACGGAAATGGTTCCTGAAAGGATTCTTATCCTTTCTCCGCCGGGAGAAGCCGGCGACTGAGACATGAGGCAACCACTCAAGAGAAACCCCTACCCATCCTGCCACAGACTGGGCGGCAGGTAAATGTGGTGCCGGTACGATTCGTGTTTCTGCGGCCAGATCTCGAGCGCGTTCATCTCCGCGCTCAAGACGACTTCGTCCGCCTTCACCGGCTTCTTCGGCCACACCTGGGAATCCGGGTCGTAAAGGCCGGGCAGAATATCGGCCAAGTCCACGGTGCGTTGGAACCGGCTGCCCGGGGCAGCGGGATACGCCGTCAGCGTAATGACCGAGCCGCTCAGCGTGTGGCTCAGCCAGTTTTTCTCAATCATAAACCGAGTCCAGCGATCTTCAATCAATTCGCGCTTGCTCTGAATCTGGGCTTCCAAGGTCTTGAAGATGCTCGCCGGAATCGGCACGGTGGGCTGACAAATCCTTGTTCCTTTTTCCTCAAGCCAAACCTTGTAGCCCAACGGAGCGTGTTCCCGGTCAACCACCTGCAGGTGCATTCGCGGATCCTCACGGGAGTACCAGCCCCAATTGTATCTCTTGGGAACATTCCGGAGGATGACGGTCATACCGCGACTCGCCCTTCTTTTGCCGCCAACGTAGCCGGTTGCTGCTTTACCCGAGTTCATGGGTCAATCCTCACGGCCGACTGCCTTTTTAAAGCAGTTCATGGATCACGCGCCCGCCTTCCAGCACGCGAAGCTGAGCGCGGGCCTGGGTGTCGATGCCGGCCAGCTCGAGCATGGTGGTGCCGACCATGGGAGGGGTGATCGGCTCGGTTGCGGGGTACTCGGCGCGGCGGTCGCTTTCGCCGACGACGCGGCCCGGCTGCACGCCGCCGCCGGCCCAGAGCGAAAAGTAGACTTGATGCCAGTGGTCGCGCGAGCCGATGCTGTTGATGCGCGGGGTGCGGCCAAACTCGCCCATGCATATCACCAACGTCGTCCGCAAGAGTCCCCGCCGCTCCAGGTCGTCCAGCAGGGTGGAAAATACGCCGTCCAATTGCGGGCACAGCCAGTCCGCATGGAGTCCGAAGTTGTCGGCGTGCGTGTCCCAACCGTAATCCGAGAAGGGGTAAAAGACCTCGACGTACTGGCTCCAGTTGACCTGCACGTAGGGCACGCCGGCTTCGACCAGGCGCCGGCCGAGCAGGCAGCTCTGCCCGAACGAGGTGTGGCCGTAGGCCTCGCGCATCCGCGCCGGCTCGCGCGACAGGTCGAAGGCTTGTCGGGCCGCCGGCGATTCCAAGAGGGCATGCGCCTGGCGGAACAAGGTATCCCATTGATCGGGTTGTGACGAGTCCGCCTGGCGGCGGAGGCGATCCAACTCGCCGACCAAAAGTCGCCGGTCCGCCAGCCGCTGCGGGGTCAAGCCGTCGATCAGGCGCAAATCGGGAATATCGACCTGGCCGGTTTCCGAACAGCTGACCATGAAGGGATCGTAGCGTCTGCCCCAGGTGCCGCCGCCGTAGCCATAGACGGGCCCGACGCCATCGCCGATGGGACCGCGGGCCAGGGAAATGAACGGCGGCAAGGCGCTGGCGCCGCGCTGCCGGGCCACGATCGAGCCGAAGTTGGGCGGATAGCCGCGCGGACCGACTGCCGCGCCGGTCAGGGCGATGGAACCCGCCTCGCGATGGCCGCCGTCGAAATTGACGTTGGTGCGAATCAGCGAAAAGCGGTTACTGCGCTCGGCCAGCTTGGGCAATATTTCCGTGAAGCGGACGCCGGGAATGCGCGTGGCAATGGTTGAGAACGGCCCGCGATACTCGGCGATGGCGTTGGGCTTGGGGTCGAACATGTCCAGATGGCTCGGCCCACCGCCCAGCCAGACGAGGAGGATTGATCGGGCCCTGGGACCTCCTTGAGGCGCGCTGCCGGGAACCGAGGCCGGCAATCCCCAGGCAAAGGGAGCGGCCAGCGCCGCCAACACGAATTCGCGCCGGCTGACACCCTGGCAATCGCCCGCCCGAAAGCTGCCTACACGGAGCATGACCCCCCTCCTTTTATTCGCGATTATTGTCCGGCGATCCTTGGAGTGTACCCTTTGCAACCGCCACTTGCAAGAAGGGGTTTTTTCAGGAGTTTGGAAAGAGGCCGGGTTTACAACATCGACTTAGATTACCAGAGGCGTTGAACGCTGTAAGCGTCGAAAGCTGGATCTTTGGAGACGACGGTAAGGCCTTCGACCAGAGCGGTCGCGACCACGAGGCGATCAAACGGGTCTTTGTGGTGCAACGGCAAAGTTGTCATTGGCTCTATGTGGGCAGGATCCAGCGGCAATAAATGAATATCATTCACCGTCAACTCGGGTGGGAAAAGGGTTGCAAAAGGAGCATGGAGTTTCAGTTTGCCGAGGCGAACCTTAAGGGCGATTTCCAACAAGCTTCCGGGCGAAAGATAGCGTTCGTTGGCCGGGTCCTGGGTGGCGAGCTTGGCCGGAGCGCTCAGCTTCGGGTCGTCGGTGAGGAACCACAACAAGGCGTGGGTATCGAGAAGCAGTCTCATTCCCAGTACTCGCGGAGTTCCTCAAGCGGTGCCTCGAAATCGTCGGCGATTTCGATCCGCCCTTTGCAACTGCCAGCCCGCGGCACACCGGTCATCGGCGGACGAGGCCGATTCGCGATCAGACGAAAGGTCCGCCCGTTGTCCCCCTGAATCTCGACCGCTTGGCCGCTTTCGGCTTCGCGGAGCAGGACGGGAAGACGTTGTTGGGCCTCGGCGATGGTAACCTGAATCATGGTATTATTCCCTGGAATAGAACCCATGTATCACCCGATAAATTATACCATCAAGCGCTTCGTGGCCAAGGAAATCGAACTGGAGGCATGTACTGCCTCACATTATTTCTGCCGCACCTTGGGCCGCGGCATGCGCACCCGTAGATCGTCTCCGCGCGGATCGTCGTCATAGGATCGGCCCCCGTCGTCTTGGCCGTTGACGCCGACACTGTAGAGCAAATAGCCGTCCTCAGCCGGGCGAAAAATAAGGGCCTTGCCGGAAAAGAGGTCCAGCGGGATTTTCGGCAGATACTTGGGGGCCAGCGCCGCCAACTTCACGGGATAGCGGCCGTGCTCGCGCTGGTACGCGGCCAGGGCGAAGGCGAGGTAAAGGTTGATCTGCGTTTGTTCGGTGCGATCGGCGGCGCGCTGGACCGCGTTTACCGCGGGGACCAGCAGGGTTATTAAGATATCGCCAATCATCTTCCCAGTCGCCTTGGCGACTTTCTCTCGGCCGATATGATAGTAGGCCAGCTCACCCACTAGGCCCAAGCAAAGACCCATCTTGGTTTTGGGCAAGCAATGCCAGCTGGGTGCTAAGGTCCAGAAAAAAGGCGTCATATTATTCGCATGAAAAAGATTTGCTTTGAGTTTTTTCAACTCCAAGTCCATTTTTACCAATAGTTGTTCTCGCCTACCCCGGTCCTTGAGTCTCATGGCAGCAGCCAGATGATCGTACCAACCATTGCCATTTCGCAAGGTCACGTTCCAATCGATTTTGTCCAAAAACCGGTTTACAAATGGATCGGCTTGGAAAGAATTTCCATCCTTTTTTCCAGTAAAATTTTCGAGAAATTGAAGGCCTTGCCGGTCCAACATTAGAACCGTTTCGAGAAAAATAAACCGTTCCGCGAGATCCACCTTATCGGCCATGGCGGGCCTGGCCGGGAGTTGTTGCAGGTCGCGGAGGCAGGCTTTAAGTCTTTTCGCATCCGTTTTGGCGGTATCCAGAAAGACCAAGTCGACGTCGGCGGCCATGTTGTCGATGGCAATGCCGACCAGGCCTTCAATAAGAGTGCCGCCGCGGCCGACAAGCCGGCCGAGCCGGTGACAGGCCAAGAGGTCTTGCCAGGCCTCATCCTGGCGTCCCTGGGCGAGACGTAACAGGGCGCGGGCCGCCAGGGCCGTGCCGAATTCCCGACATTTGTGTATGCCGGATAATGGCGCGGTCAAAAGACCACCGGATCCTCCCTTCCTTCTGACCGGGATCATGGGCGAAAAAAAATGCGTGCGCCGGGTCGCCGCCACTACCAGGGCTAATGGTTTTTCGTTCCCCTTTAACCAACCGGCGATGGCTGGATATTGTTTCGCGGTCCAAGGCCACTTGACGACCCACTCCAATTGGTTCTGGATTTCCTCGGTTCTTTCCACGATCTTTAGATGTTCGTTCAGACCGAGGAAATACTCCCCCCGCCCCGGCGGCGCCGGAATGCCCAGCCATTGGAAAAATTCCGCGGGCATGGTCCCCCCTTCGGGACGCGGCCCCATCGCCTTCCATAACAGCACATTGGCGTTGTTGTCCGGCGTCACTCCCTGGCGCAAGCGTTCGTTAAGGGCGGTCGCATAGTCGATGTAGCCGTCCTTGTCCACCGGGCCGGTAACGTAGGTCGTCTCTTTGCCGATGGTGAACTTCGGCTTGGTTTTCTTTGGCTGTTCGCCTTTCTCTTGGGCGAGCGGCGGTTTGTCGCCGCGGCACCTTGTCGCAAGGGCTGATTCGCTGCCGTTGGCCGTCGCCAAGAATCCGAGCACAAGAATGGAAGTACCGAACATAGGAAGCTCCTGATATGAAGCGACGACCAGGCCACCAAGGCTCTACCTTTTTGTATAACAAATCGGCAGGTGCATTTGCCATGTCGGTTGTGAAGAAAATTGGGAAAATTCTCGCTGATCCATAAAGCGGATTAGCGGGGACAACCCGATTCCGCCGCCCCAGATATGGTTGCGGAACTTTTTCCGACTAAAATGGTCTAATGTTGATGGGAAGAGCACCACAAACATCCGCACAGGAGCCGATCCATGCGTCGTATTCTGGGTCCGGTAAGTTTGCTGATCGCTTTGGTCTTGTTGGTTCCTGGCGGAGTCGAGGGCCAGGACAAGAAAAAGAAAGGAAAGAAAATCGAGGCCACGCCGGCCACGCCCCAGGAATATGCCCAGCTCAGCCAGTACAAGGACGTCACGGGCAAGCTGGTCTTTGCCGACGTCAGCGCCCAGAGCCTTTCCTTCCGCCTGGAATATCAAAAAACGGAAGCCAATCCCAAGTACAAGCCGCCGAAAGCCGGCAAGGGAGGAAACAACAACCTCTACCAGCAGATGCAGCGCTTGCTCCGGGAACAGAACGAGCTTCTGCGCATCAAGAATCCCGTGCAGCGGCAAGTGCGGATGCAGCAGATCGCCCTGGAATTTCAGAAGCTGCAAATGCAAATGGCCGGCGTCAATCCCAAAGGCGGCAAGGTCAATCCCGACAACCTGCCCTACCGTCAGGTCACGGAAAGCCGCGATTTCGAGCTCGACGTGGCCGAAAAGGTCGTGGTCCGCCGCAAGGACCCGCCTTTCGCCTACGACGACCGCGGCAATCCGATCGAGTACACCAAGGAAAAACTGGCCGAGCTGCGCGGCAAGGACAAAACCAAGCCCGGCTACGAGGCCAAGTACGAGGACCTTGCCTCCGGCCAAACGGTCAAGCTGTACCTCAAGGCGCCGGAAAAGAAAGCGAAAGCCAAGGACGACCCCAAGGACGAGGACACGGGCGTGGCCCGTCCCAAGGTCACCATGATCCTGATCCTCCAGGAAGCCGCTTCCCCGCTGATCCAGCCGGATAAGAAGAAGAAAAAAGACAAATAATCCGGCCATCTCGTAACCCGTGGAGGCAATCCTCCACGGGTTTTTTTGTGGTTACTCCGCCAGCGGCTTTGCGGTTTAGGTTTTGCGTCGCTCGACTTTGTAGCTGCACTTTCTGAAAAACCCTCTGTTGGCCCAGGAGGGGTCCAAGACCCGCTATGTAATTCCTGAGTCCTTTACCCCTCACCCCTCACCAATCTTCCGCCTATCCGGCATTTCTCACCCATCTCGTGGCTAGGCACCATGCAAGT
>CAZFGM010000381.1:0-7229 GCA_964518515.1 uncultured Alcaligenaceae bacterium
CAAACGCCTGTGGAAACTGGTAGCCTGAGTACAGAGTTTTTCAGAAAGTGCAGGTACAAGGAAAATCGCGTTTTATCTACAGTAGGGATGATCGGGCCGAGTGGGTGGATTGCGCTGGCCACGGCGAACCATGCTACCGCAGGGTCCTTGAACATTCTTCAGGCAAGCCGGTCCTTCCGCGCCCGCTCGTCGCGAAAGCGTCACCCATATTACCCCAGATCGCCATTTTCCACCAGGTTGGGTTTTTCCCTCCACGGCTGGATTCCGCCCCACCAGCGGCCGATGATGGTAAATGATGCCAATCTATCTTTGCTGCAAACAGGATAAACTGGGGCCTCCGGTCAATGGCGATCCATGAACGGCGGCAAACTGCTCTGGTTTTTGGCCGCCTTCTTCCCGTATAGATAGCCGCAGGACCTTTGGGCTTGGACCGGCAACAAAGAGGAAATCCGAATTCCCTAAGCGAATTCCGAAACCATTCAAAACCCACAAATCGAACATCGCAAAGCCAAGGATTCGCTTTTTGGGATTTTGAATTCCGGAGCGGTTTCGGATTTCGACATGCGGATTTCGGATATTGGAACGGATGCCACTATGTCCATTTCGCCAACTGTCCGCATTCACCCCACGGCGCTCATTTCGCCCGAGGCCGAGCTGGGCGACAACGTCGTCATCGGCCCCTATGTCATTGTCGAAGGCAAGGTGCGTCTCGGTCCGGACTGCGTCATCCGGTCGCACGCCTTGTTGTGCGGCCCGTTGACCATGGGCCGGGGCAACATCGTCCACGCGGGTGCTGTCCTGGGCGAGCGGCCGCAGCACCTCAAATACCAGGACGAGCCGACGTCCCTGGAAATCGGCGATTACAATATCATTCGCGAGCACGTGACCATCCACCGCGGCACCACCCATTCGTGGGTGACGCGGATCGGCCATCATAATTTCTTCATGGTCAACAGCCACGTCGGTCACGATTGCGTCGTCGGCAACCACTGCATGCTGGCCAACAACGCCCTGGTGGCCGGCCATTGCACCCTGGGCGACAACGTGTTTCTGTCGGGCAACACCGCCGTGCACCAGTTCACCCGCCTCGGCCGCCTGGCCATGCTGTCCGGCTGCTCCGCCACCAGCAAGGACATTCCGCCCTTCATCCTGCAGCAGGGCCTCAATGAGGTCAAAGGCGTCAACATCGTCGGCATGCGCCGGGCCGGGTGCACCACCGAGCAGATTCAGGCCGTGCACAAGGCCTTCAAAATCCTCTTCCGCGAAGACTTGCTGTTTTCCACCGCCCTCGAACGCCTGGATCAAGAACTGGGCACCGTGGACATGATCCAGGAAATGCTGGCCTTCCTGCGCCAATGCCCCAAGGGCATCAACGCCATGCGGCCGCACATCCGCGACGAAGCCGCTTAATCAGGAAGCAGCCTTGCGCCAGGCGATACTCCAACCAATCCCACCAAGCAGGGACCTTTTTTGGCCGTGGGACCGCCACCCCTTGTTTACGGCAGGGTTCGCAGGACCACCCCCAAGACCATATTCAAACCCACCAGGAACAGCATGAGGCCGCCGACGCGGCGGAACTTGGCCCGCACCGCAGCCAACTCTTCCGGCAAGGCCAGGATTCGGGCCGGCCACATCCGCCAGGACACATAGGAAAAAAGGGCCAGAGCGGCAAAAAACAACAGGGTTTTGCTTCCCAGGAGGAAGGCCCGGGCAAAAGAAAAGGCCGACCCGTGCAAGAGAACTAGGCCCGTTCCCGACGCCGCCAGCAGAGCAAAAGCGGCCAACACGGGCCAGCGCATTCCGGCGCTCACCTGGACGATAAAGGTTTCGTAGTCTTCCGGCCGGGGGAAAAAGCGGCGGGCGCGCGGCTGCAGCACCAGCAAACTGTACACCATGGCTCCCAACCAGGTCGCGCCTGCCAGGACATGAAGGACGGTAAGGAAAACCAACACATGGTACTCCCAGAAGGAAAAGACTCCAGGGAATGGATTCTAATTCGACAGCGCATCTTGATGTAGGTCAGGCTTTCAGCCTGACGTACCAAAAGCCAAAGTGTTGATCTGATCGGGATCCAAACCGCCGGGCAGCAACTTGTCGAGGTCCGGGAAAGGAAAGGGGAAATCGGGTTGTTGGGCTTCCTTCTTGGGAGCTTCCTTGGGTTGATCTTGCGCCGCTGGGGCGTGATTCAATAGTCCGGCCACGACCAGGGCCGTAATTGCCAGAAGCCAGCGAGAGGAAAGAGGTTTCATAACCCCCCACGCGGCTGCGCCGCGAGACATCCCGAAGGAACTGTACCAAAATGGTGCGCGCTGTACTACGGCGCTACACAGTTCCTTGGGAGGGACCCTCCGAAAATGAAATGGGTCGCCTAAGTGTTAAAGCCTAATGTATTAGGTTTAAGCCGCTTTGCCCAGCGCACCTCCTGAGCTTTTTTATTTTGGATTTATCGGATGTTTAATCTCTTGCCGGGGCCACAAGGGAAAGATTACGGTTTCGATCTGGATCATGACTTCATTTCCTGCCGGCAGCTTCAAGCATCGCCTCAAGGCCGCGCCTTATCAACCATTCCCGCGACAGGCCTCGTTTTTTGGCAAGCGCGTCAACCTTCTTGACCAAGAGGGCGTCAATCCGCACCGCCACTGTCGCGCCGCGCTTCATGCGTTGCCAGCGCAGCCGGTTCGCTTTGCTCAGCGGCCGAAACGTATCCGCGATGAACTCCTGATCGAATTCGCGCAGTTCTTGCTCCGTGGGATAGGCAAGTTTCCCATCTGTTTTGCGCGCCATGGTTAGCGTCTCCGGTATCTTCGTTTTTCTCTGTCCGTCAACGGGCGAGCGTGAATACCGGGGTTGATTCAACCGCAGGGGCGGGCCTCGCTGAGCCCTGAGAACAAGATCGCGACTTGCCTCGGCGGTCAGAACTCTTTGACATTCAGATTGAACGGACTTTCCGTGAACCACTCATGTTTCGCGATTCTCGGTTCACCCGTAATAATGTTTTCTAAAGCATTGCTCACGACATCTTTTGCACGCACCAATGCTTCCGAATTCTTTCGGCGAAAAACCCGCTTTTCCGCTTCGAGACCCAAAAGCCAACAGTGTTCCATTCCGTGGAACGCCCAGGCGTTGACCCAGATCTTTACATCGTCAACGGACACGGCAAATGTCCAACCCCAATCCTCCATCACCGGTTCGCAAGAACCCTGAATGCGATCCACGGGCAATAAACGAGCATAGAACCAGCCGGCACAATCACCGCCAACAAACCATCGGTCAATGTCCTCGTTCCTTTGGTGAAACAGGAATAGATCGGTTTTGAAGAGCACGAAGTTTCGCGCCACCGATGCCACGAGCGAGTCCTCCTTGGGGCGAACTTATTTTTGCCCCTTGCCCAAGACCACCTTGGCCCGGGCTTCCGAGCCGGCTTTCCCCCATTGATTGACGGTCCGGACCGCCAGAACGTTTTCCCCAGCGACTAATTTCCAGGGAAACGTCGCCGGCATCGTTTCCCACTTTTGGCCCGTCGTGCGCATTTCGAAACGGGCCAGGTTGGGCGTGTGCGTGGCCAGGTCCACGCGCAGCTCGTCCGGCTTGCTTGTGTAGCTCAGGTAAATCCGCGTCCAGTTGAGTTTCCAGTCCGCCTCCTGGGGCCGGTGCGGATCGGCGTGCAGGGAATATTCCGGCGAAATCTTGGGGTCGTCCGGGGAATCGCCAACCCAGTAATAGCCGTCGTAGTAATATTCCGACCACCCCTGGTACAACTCGCCGGGATAGAGCGAGCTGAGGAAGTTGTTGCGCGGCGGAAAAGCGTAGCGGCGATAGTTTTCCAATTGGCACACGGGATATTTCTGCAACTCGGCCAAGGGGATGACGTCCGGCCGGCGCTCCTTGACCGGTTTGGGATCGGGCCGGCACAGCCCGGCAATCTTCGCCGCCAGTTTCGCCGGCGTAAAGCGAACTTGGATTCCTGCCGTTTTGCCATAGCGCTGCGCCAGGTGCAATTCGCGGGCGCTCAACGGTACGCCGTCCTTTTCAAAATGCAGGCCGACGTCCGCGCGCTGCGCCGAGTTGCCCGTGTCCAGCATCACCCACTTGTCAAAATCCTGGATGTACACCTCCGACACGCAATGATGATCGAGAATGCAGTGGCGAGCGTTCCAGCCCAGGGCCTGACAACACTGCGTGAAAACGCAGGCGTAGTGCGTGCACATGGTCAAGCAATCCGGCTGGTCGCGGTTTTGCAAGATGATGAGCGAATCCCACGGCGGCATCCAGGCGGCGGAATGGCTGCCCCAGGCCGTGTGCCATTGATGGCGAATCCACCAGCGCAGCAGCATGAGCTGCTCCAGCTCGGTCTTGCCGGGGGCGATGACGTCGTCGAGCTTGTATTTTTCGCGGAGGAATTTCAACCGCGGCGAAGGTTCCTGGTAGACGAAGGGGACGGAGCTGAAAGGCGGAGGCGCCAGAGGGTTTTTCCATTCCGCCCGGGCCGGGGGTGTTGTCGCCGTGGTGTCCAAGGTCAAGGAAAACTGGTTCGTGATGCGCGGGGTTTCCTGAGGCTGGTTGGTTTCCATCTCGATCTTGATCTGGGCCCAGCGATGGCTGTCGATTGGCGGCTTGGCACGATACTTCAAAGATTTCCTGTCGAAGGGAATCCAGCCGGTCCAGGATTTGTCTTCCGGGATGGGGGTGGACCCGGTTCGCCGCAGGATTCGCACTTCGGTGCCGTTGGGCTGCTTCGGCATTCCCGCCATAGCCAGGCTATTCAAGCGCGCGGGTTGACCGATGCCGGGACCCCACAGATCGATCACGGGAGACGCCGCCCAGCCGCGCGGGGCATTGCGGCCCAGGCGCAGCCGGACCAGGTATTCGCCCTGCTGATTGGCTTTGCCCGTCAGGCCATTGCCGGACCAGGTGCGACCGCCATCGGTGGATTTGGAGCTGCGCGCGGGATGTTTGGACGGCTCGACCAACAGATTGCCGCCGCCCCAGAAGCGAAAGTCATTGTCCCCTTTTCGCAACAGATTGGTGGGCAGCTTGGCCCGCGTCCAGCCGGTCGATTTCAAGCGATCCATTCCTGGAATCTTTTCTCCGTTCAATTCCAGGTACTTGGAAGACCCGAAAAAGAAAAGCTCCGCTTCGCTGACGTCGGCGCTGTCGAGCGGGAAGATTTTTTTCGCCCGGATTTGGTCGCTCAGAGGCTCGGATTGATGAAAGTCGGTGGCCCCCATTTCGTCGGCCAAGAACACCGAGTGGGCAAGGCGCAGGGCGCCGTCTTGGTATACCACGCCCGGACTGGTTTGAAAGTCGTTCAGCGTTTCAAAGCGAATGACACGCGGTCCCTTGTCTTGGGCCCAGGCCGCGTCCGTCAGCAAAGCCAGGCCGCAAAGAATTCCGAGTATGCGAAGAATCACGATGTTTCTCCCGAGGAAGGAACCGCCAGACCTTCGATGAAGTCGCCGTAGCGGACAAAGCCCAGGCGTTGGTACACCTTGATTGCCGGCGTGTTGTTTTCATGCACGTTCAGGGCGATGGTAGGAAGCGCAAGGCCGCGCAAGGCCCGCACGACAGCGCTGGTGGTCCCGGCTGCCAGGCCGCGGCCCCGGCGATCGCGGCGGGTGTAGATGTTGCCGACGGCGGCCACGCCCTCGGCCGGCGCCACGAGATGCGTGCCCGCCGCCGCCACCAATTCCTGCCCCTCGAAGATACCAAAGAATCGCCCCGTGGCAAGCATGGAAGGCAGAAAGAAATCGGGGGTTTCCCCCGTCGCCTGCCCGTCGGCATAAAGCCGCTGCACCGCTGCCACTTGGTCCGGCCCCAGGGGAACCACGGTTGCACACGAAGCGGGAGAAAAGCGGTTCGCGTCGAGGATCATGCGCCACATCCGCTTGGTCACACCACTTGAAACCAGTCTTCAATCAAGGGCAGAATGTCGGAGCGGATGTGCAGAGACAGCGGGTGGTTCGCGGCCATTTCCTCAAACAGCGGCGCCACCTGGCCGGCCTCTCCCAAGGTAAACAGAATAGGAGGCTCGAATCCTTGGAATTGCATGACCAAAGCCGAGCCGCCGGAGTTGCAATACCAGACAGTCTTGGGGAAAAGATCGGGCGCCAAATCGCCCAGTGGATAAACGGACCACCCGCGGTCCAAGGATAACCGGCGGCGGATTTCGCCGAGCATGATAGTTTCATAGTTTGCCACAACTTTAAATTACTCACGGGTTTTTGCCGCTTGCGGCTTGCGGCTTAGCGTTCGCAGGGCAACACCCGAACGCAAAGCTAAGCTGCAAGCGGCAAAAGCCCGAACTTGCTATCCGCCCATGGCCGATTATCACCACGCCGGCCCTCCTTTCTTTACCAGATTCCCTCCCTTACGAAATCCTTTCCCTCGGAACTGAAAGTTCAAAAAGAAAATAGGAATTTTTAGTTTTTACTGGAATCCGCGCAAAATTCCTTTAAAATCTCAACAGTTTGCTCTGGCCATAAAATTGGAAGGGTCGTTCCAGCTCGGCCCACAAAATAATGGAATTTGGGATAGGGTTATTTTTACCCCGGTCAAAAGAATTTTGACCGAAGCAAAAGGGGCAGGCAATGCTCAAGAAACCCGTGATTCTGCTGATGTTGGCCCTGGCTTTGGTGTTGGCGATTGTTCCGAAAGGCTTGGCCGATGGCCCAGCCCCCAGCGACCCCACCACCGCGCCAGCTGGCACCACCGACCCCACCGAGGCGGAACTGTTGCTGTGGGAAATGTACATGGCTTGGTTGCTGTCCGGCGGCGAACCGCTTTCGGACCCGCCGACCGATCCGTACGCACCCGGCTAACAATATCCCCAGGCTCGATTCGCCTGCGGCTTGGTTCCCGAGGGTTTGTTGCGAACGCAGCAAACCCTTTTTTATTCGGCATGTGCCGCGACAATTTCACAGCCGCCGCGGCCTAGAGCGTGGCCGCCATCGGCAACATTTACACCCGCCGCGATCGCCGGGGCCGCGGCCTGGCGGCCGGACGACCAGTGCCGTCGTGCGGGCCTTGCGCCAGATGACGACCCCCACCATCGCACTGAACGTGCATGAAAACAACACGCCGGTAATCAAGGTGTACCAACGCCTGGGCTTTGTCCGCTACTGCGACTTCATCGAAGGCCTGGCGGTTCTCGGCCGGCACCAGCAGATGCGTGCCGGCCGCCGCCACCAATTCCTGCCCCTCGAAGATACCAAAGAATCGCCCCGTGGCAA
>CAZFGM010000382.1:0-2534 GCA_964518515.1 uncultured Alcaligenaceae bacterium
GGATTCTCGTCACGCGGAGCGTGACGACTACACTGCGGCTCAGCCGCGTTAGGGCTTAGATCCGGCTAACCCCGTTTTTCTGGGCGATCCGGCAATTGAATGCCGGTTTCTTTTTCGACTTCGGGAGAAGGAGACAGCGGTTGATCGGCCACCCCTTGGGCGAAGACTTTGTGGTGATCTTCCGGGGTATACACGATGACCCGCCGCGGATTGATGAACAACCAACCGATTGAGGCGGTGAAAAACATGATGGCGGAGTAAACCAGGGCCAGGTCCCAGTCGCCGCGCTTGGCCAGGTAAGCAACGAGGGGCGGGCTGACGAAGGTGCCGAGATTGCCGACCATGTTCATGAAGCCCGCGACGGTGCCGGCATAGCGATGGCCGATATCGATGCATGTGGACCAGCTAACCGCCATGGCCGTGTCCTTCAAAAAGGAGGCGATGCACAAACACGGCACGGCAATCCAGGGATTGGTGGACGTTAAAGCGACCAGAAAGAAGAACCCGCCCAAAAAGTAAGCAGCCATCCCTTGCAGCGTCCGCCCCCAGCGCCGGCCCCAGACGCGCACCTGGCGATCGGTCAAGAAGCCGCCACACAGGCAAGCAATGCCGCCGAAGAAAAGCGGGGCGCCTGCTGCCAGGCTCAGATCCAGGCCGTCCAGCTCCAAAATGGTCTCGTAATATTTCACGTCCCAGGTAATGAAAAAGCACCAGCCGGCGTTGCTGCAGAAATACATCAGGCTGAGGAACCACAGCGTGGGACTTTTCAGCATGGTGGACCAGGACAACGGCGGCGGCTTGCTGGCTTCCCCTTTGCTCTCCTGAATCAAGGCGATCTCCGCCGGGTTCGCACCAGGATGCTCCTGGGGCCGATCGCGGAAGTAATAGGCGAAGGCCGTCACCCAGCATAGGCCCATGATGCCGAAGGCGATGAAGGCGCCGCGCCAGTCGAACAGCTCACGGGCGAAAATCCAGATGAGGACCGGGGCAATGGCGCCGCCCCAGCGGCCGAACATCCATAACAGGCCCTGGGCCAGGCCGCGGCGGGCGTAGGGAAACCAGTTCCGCAGGGCGCGGGCGATGTTGGGATAGGCGCCGGCTTCCCCCGCTCCAAAGAGAAAGCGAATGAGGATCAACAGCACCAGGCTGTTGAACACCAGCGGAATTTCCCATTCGAACCAGGAAATGGTGTAGCCGGTTTCCCAGAAAAACAACACACTGGAAAACACCAGCAAGATCCACAACATGGTGCTGACGACTCGTACAAAAGGCATCCAGAAACTAACCGCCTTGGTGATTCTGGTAAAAATCCGCTCTCCCCAATAGGACCAAATCAAACCCAACACCGGCAGAATGGCCAGAAGGACCGGAATTTCCCAACCCGCAAAAGCAATCGTATAACCACTGTCCCACGAAAAACGCCACACCAGCCCTGTCAGGGCGGTGAAGATCGACCACCACAACACGATGCGGCACAGCACGCGCCGCGGACCAAAGCGGTCCCCGAGCCAACCGCTGGGGACTTCGAACAGGGCGTAGGCCAGCCCGAACGCGGAAAACACCCAGGCGAACTGCTGCGACGTGATGTCCAGGTCGCGCGTCATGTCCCCTTCCAGGCTCTTGATGCACACGCGATCGACGTAGGTGATCATCGACAGGGTGCAGGCCCAGGCCAGGACCTTGTAACGCACCAGAGTGGGTTTCTGGATAAGGGAGGGATCAAAGGCCTGAAGATTCATGATGCCGCCGGGTTGGGAAAGCAGGCAGGGCTTGTCCCAGGCTACCCGGCGGAGCCGATGCGGTCAATAAAACTGCGCCGGAAACGCCGAGGGTTTTTCAGGAACAGGATCCGCCCACGCCAAGACTACCCGGGCAAGAATACGCCCGGTTCCACCCCGAAATAGCTCGCCAATTTTTCGATATGGCGGCGGGTCAAGGTGCGCTGGCCTGAGCGAATCGCCGACAGGGTTGAATCGGCAATCCCGGTATCCAAAGCCACTTTATGCTGCGTGACTCCGCGGGCTTCCATTAAATGCCACAACATTTCTCCGGCATCGACATCCGGGATCAGCACGGCCTGATTTTCGTAATCCTCGATGAGCTCACACAAGACGTCGAAATATTGCTCCTCTTCCGGCCGCAAAGGCTTTTTGCGGCTGGCTAATTCATCAACGACGGCCATGGCTTCGGTCAATTCTTCGTCGGTTTGGATGGGGCGAAGGAGAAACCGTTCCAAGAGGTGGAGGTATTTCCTGGGAATATTCGGCTTCCTGCCGGCTTTTATTCTTTCCGAAAATTGTGCCTTGGATTTCATGATCCGAATACCTCCTTTAACCCAAACAATCACTTTTCCATTGGCCTTTGTCATATTCCTTGTGGGTCAGAATAAAACGGATCAGGACCCGCCGCCAATCAGGCAGAATGATGACGATCAAACGATACTTGTTGCCGCCAATATTGAAGACCAGGCATTTTCCCAGCAGATCGGCATGGGGATAGGGAAGGCGGACATCGGCATATTTGGTCCACCGGGC
>CAZFGM010000382.1:2634-4310 GCA_964518515.1 uncultured Alcaligenaceae bacterium
ATTTCGTGTATTTCGAGGATTTCGTGGTTTCCTTTGTTTTTTTCATTGTCAGAATCCCCAGGAACAAGGACAATTTGAATATTCCCGCCCAGGAACCCACGAATTCCTTATTGGTCGTCTGGAAACGACGATCTCTTATCACAACGGAGGAAAAAACATGACCACGAAGCAAACTTCAAAGACCTCGACCACGCGCCGCGATTTCCTCAAGACGTCGGCGGTGGCGGGAGGGGCGGCCCTGGCGGCCAACCTGGTCTCCAACGTACATGCCCAGGGCAACGACATCCTTCGCATCGGCCTGATCGGCTGCGGCAACCGCGGCAAAGGCGCTGCCGCCCAGTGCCTCCGCGCCGCACGCAATATCCGCCTGGTGGCCCTCGGCGACACCTTCCGCGACCGGCTGGAGGACGCCCTCACCAATCTGCGCAATGACCGGCAATTCGGCGGCAACGTCGATGTGCCCGCCGAGCGCCAGTTCGTCGGCCTGAACGCTTACGAGCGGGTGATCGCCGCCTGCGACGTGGTGTTGTTGGCTACGCCGCCGGGCTTCCGGCCGCTGCACCTGCGCGCCGCCGTCGCCGCCCGCAAGCACATCTTCACCGAAAAACCGGTGTGCGTGGACGGTCCCGGCTTCCGCACCGTCATGCAAGCCTTCGAGGACGCCAATACGCATCGCCTGTCCGTCGTCGCCGGCACGCAGCGCCGCTACCAGACAGGTTATCTCGAATCCATGCGCCGCATCCACGACGGCGCCCTCGGCGCCATCACCTCGGCCCGCTGCTACTGGAACCAGGGCGGCCTGTGGCACGCCGCGCGCCGCCAGGGCTGGTCCGACGTCGAATGGCAGATTCGCAACTGGCTGTACTTCACCTGGTTGTCCGGCGACCACATTGTCGAGCAGCACGTGCACAATCTCGACGTGATGAACTGGGCCCTGGGCAACAGCCATCCGCTCAAGGCCAACGGCATGGGCGGCCGGCAGGTCCGCACGGGGCCGGAGTTCGGCCATATCTTCGATCACTTCGCCATCGACTTCGAATATCCCGACGGCGTGCGCGTGTTGAGCATGTGCCGGCAGATCGCCGGCTGCGAAGGCAATATCTCCGAGTCGGTGACCGGCAGGCGCGGCACGTGGGGTTCGCCCAATCGCCGCGAACGCCGGGCCACCTACACCATCACGGGCAAGCGCCCCTGGACTTTCACCGGCCGGGACAACGAGCCGTACCAGCAGGAACACGTCGCCCTGATCGAAAGCATTCGCAATAGCCGGCCGATCAACGACCTGAAAAACGTGGCCGAAAGCAGCTTGACCGCCGTCATGGGCCGCCTGGCCGCCTACTCCGGCCGCGAAGTCACCTGGGACCAGGTCCGCACCTCCGAGGTCAACCTCATGCCCCAGCGGCTGACCATGAACCTGGAATTGCCGGTGCCGGCGGTGGCCGTGCCCGGCCAGGGGTAATTCTCACAAAGCCTCCGCGCGAGTCTTCGAGCCCTGGGGGTAAAAAAAGACCAGCCCGGAGTTGCAAAATTCCAGGCTGGTTTATTGTAGGTCAGGCTGTCCACAACGTAGCCGCAGCGCGCAGACAACCTTCGCTGCTTTTTGAGGTCTTTTGGTGATTAAGGCGAATCGATACAGGAGAAGTCTTGGATTGAATGGGCAATCGACGTGCCAAATG
>CAZFGM010000382.1:4410-7204 GCA_964518515.1 uncultured Alcaligenaceae bacterium
GAACCGATCAGGAGCGGGAAAATCAGGTCACCAAACGGCCAGGATCATCGAAGCAGGGCGGCAACACAACCAACCGTTTTTGCCAAAAACAGCTAAACCGGAAAGGGATTTCCCATCAAAGAGGCAAACGCCTTCTCAGGGGCTTCGGTGTTGCACTTTTTTTGCTCCAGCAACATTTTCAAAAGGTCGGATTCCTGCCGCTGGTAGGTTTGCAGCAGCCCGGCCGACAGGCGGCGCTGGCCCAGCTTCACCTCGCCCAGCCATACGCCGGTCCGGAGCTGGTTCGCGGCGAGCCGATCGATGTGACCAGCGATGTTTACTCGCTCGGTGTGTTTCTGTATGAACTGCTAACCGGTCACCTTCCCTATCACTTCAGGGCAAACCGATCCGACATCGAGCAAGTAATCTGCGCGCAAGAACCCGCAAAGCCGAGCACCAAAATAGCCACAACGGAGGAGTTGACTACATCCGCCGGCACGGTCGTGACGATCAGTCCGGCCTATGTAGGCACGCGACGCAAGCAGGCCCGGCCAAGCTGCGGCGCAAGCTTGCCGGGGACCTGGACAATATCGTCCTCAAGGCAATGCAAAAGGCCCGAACGCTGATACGCTTCGGTCTACGAGTTATCCCAGGACATCCAGAACTACCTGGAGGGCAACCCGGTACTGGCGCGGGAGCCACAGCTGGCTGATTGCCGACATGGCCCCGACGGACGACGACGCCAAGGGCCAGCCGCCGGCCGACGACGGCCAGGCCGATGACTCCGCCGACGCGGGCAAACGCCAACGCAGGGGACACAGCCGCAAGCCGCTGCCCAAAGATTTGCTTCGCCGACGATCGAGCACACGCTGCCCGAAGGGCAACGCCTCTGCCCCTGCTGCGGCGCAGTCTGCCAGAAATTCGGCGAGGACATCAGCGAACAGGTCGATTTCAAACCGGCCTGGGAAACAACCAGAAACCACCTTCGTTTTCCGGGCCGCTGGTGTACAATCTGGGGCAATTGAGGAGGCGATCTTTATTTCCGGGAGGCCAAACCGTGACGCAGCGGGGATTCCGTAGGGGGTTGTTCGTTCTGGCCTTGGTATTTTTTCCCGGCTGCAAGTCGGCTCAAGACGACGGCCAAAGGCCGTTGCTTTGGGGCGCCGATGCCGAAGGAGGTATTCCCTACATCTTTCCCGGCCCCGACGGCAAACTGATCGGCTTCGAGGTGGACCTGGCCGAAGCCCTGGGCAAGGAACTGGGCCGTAAGATCGAGTTCAAGCAGTACAAGTTCGAAAACCTCTTGCAAGGAGTCCAGCGGCAAGATTTTGATTTCGCCATGAACGGTTTGGAAATCACCCCGGAACGCCGGCAGGTGGTCCGCTTCGTCCGCCCCTATTACCTGTACCAGCTGCAACTCGTCGTGCGCGAGGAAGAAAACCGCATTCGGGCCCTGGGGGATTGTGCGCGGCACAACCTCGTGGTGGGGACCCTGGCCGGGTCGTATGCGGAAATATTGCTCGACAAGTCCAAAATCAAAAAGGAAGCCTATGAAGGGCAAGGAGAAATCTACAAGGACCTGAGCCTGAAACGGCGTATTCAGGCGGTGCTGCTGGACCTGCCGGTGGCCTTGTATTATGCCGGAGCGGATGCGAACATGCCCTTCAGCCAAGTCAAGGAATATCCCGGGTTGAAGTTTGCCGGCCCGCCTTTTGCCGAGGGCTTTTACGGCATCGCCGTGCGCCCGGACAATCGCCAGCTGGCTCAGGAACTTGATTACGCCCTCGCGCGCCTGCAAGAAAAAGGAGTCTTGAAACGCATATTGCAAAAATGGCAAATCTGGAACGCCGAGCAAGACCGTCTGCTCTTCGAGACCGGGGAGGTCGGTGAGGCCAAGGCCATTCCCTTTTCCGTGTATTTTCCCATGCTCTTGGAAGGCGCGGGCCTGACCGTGCTGATCACCATTCTGAGTTTTCTGCTAGCGGTGTTATTGGGTTTGCCGATCGCTTTGACCCGGCTGTACGGTCCCGCGCCGTTGCGCTATCTGGCGGTGGCCTACGTGGAATTCTTTCGCGGCATTCCGGTATTGCTTCTTTTGTTTTTCCTGTATTTCGGGCTGGCCGGCATTTCCCCGGCGCTGCGCCTGGGAGCGTTGGAAGCGGCCGTGCTGGGCTTCGGCTTGAACTACGCGGCCTATGAAGCGGAAATCTACCGCGCCGGCATCGGCTCCATCCCCGCCGGCCAGTGGGAAGCCGCGGCCTCGCTCGGCATGTCCGGGCCCTTGACTTTTCGCCGCATCATCTTGCCCCAGGCCATTCGCGTCATCTTGCCGCCCATGACCAACGACCTGGTCGCTCTGTTCAAGGACACGAGCGTGGTCAGCATCATCGCCCTGTTGGACCTGAGCAAGCAGTATCAGATTCTGACCCGGTCGGGAGCCGGCTACCTCGGCATCGGCTTGACCACCGCCGCCCTGTACCTGGTCATGTCGGTGCCGCTGGGCTACCTGTCCCGCTACCTGGAAAAACGCTGGGGAGGAAAGTAAAAATAGATTGTTTGAGATTGAAGGTACTTCGGGGGATACCGCACGCATGTTTTCCAATGTTCCCGCTACGGCCGCTGGAAATTAATACGGCGTGCGTTGGTTTTGATTCATCATCATGCCGGGATTGCCCATGGATCCGCGCGCGGGCTGGATGGCGTTTTCGGCGTCGCGTTTCTTGAACAGGTCTTGGGTGTTGAAGGCTTCTTTTGGATAAACCGCCGTGTTGTAGCGGGTTTCCAACGGGGGCACGCTGAAAATATCGGGCTGCTT
>CAZFGM010000383.1:0-7195 GCA_964518515.1 uncultured Alcaligenaceae bacterium
GCCGGCGGAAGCGCGGCGGGATCAGCACCAGCGTGGCCAGGACGGCAAAGGCCACACCATAATACGAAAATTGCAAAATCGGGTCGTCGTGTTCCAGTTCCACAAACATGATCGCAAACACCAACCGGGCCACGAAGGATTCCTCCGGTTTTTTGTTTCTTCCAAGTGCAGTGGCCGCCAGAACAGGGCCTTGTCCCATGGGCGAACCCAACAAACCAACCGTACTCGCGCCCAAAACCGGGAAAGGCAACTCCACCTTACGCCAGACGACTCGTCGTGGATCGGCCAAATCGCGGAGATCCGTCTCCCAGTCGGTGAGCGGGCATTTCAGGCCCACCACTTGTTCCAGAGCCACGACGGCAATGGCGGCCATGTGGGGCAGCCGGAACCAAGGATTGCGAATCCACCGCCACCGGCAGGCCGCTCCGACGAGGATGAGCAATAGGCCGACAATGACGAATAGGACGTAGCCCAGGTGAAACGCCGCAATCAGATCGGCCAGGAAACCGTAAAACATCGCTTACTCCCTTGGGTAGTGGCTGCGGACACGGCGGGCTGACGCCGCGCCGCTCGCAACCCAAACATGATCCGGCACTCCTCTTTTTATTCCTTTTTCGCGGACCGGAATTTATTTTTTCCACATTTCAGCGTAGGGCAGATTTCCTACTTGTTCTTACCTACCTTGTTTTTGCTGGACCTGGCCGGGGGGCCGCGGTAGGGTAAACTTCGTCGGGCTCCGCCGGCAATTCTATTCCCGCAAAGGAGGCGGTCATGTCGCGATATTTGGCAGCGGTTATGGCGGTAATTTATCCGAGTCTGACCGGGGCGCCTTCGCTGGGGGCCCAGCCGGCGAAAGAGGCCGCGGCCGCCATCGACCCGTTGCCGCCGGGCGCCCTGGTCCGCCTGGGCACCACGCGGTTTCGCCATCCGGCGCCCATCACCTGGGCCGGCTTCGCCGCCGGCGGCAAGATGCTGATCACCGACTGCATGGATGAGACGGTGCGTTTGTGGAACCTGGCCACGGGCAAGGAAGTGGCCGGCTACCGCAGCTCGACCCGCGCCGGCATAAAAACCAGCTTCGGCGGGCGCCTTTCGGTTCCCCGCCTTTCCTTCGCCCTTTCGGCCAACGGCAAGGTGCTGGCCCTGGCAAAAGACGGCGAACTGATCATCCTCGACGCGGCCACCGGCAAGCAAATACGCAAGCTGCCCGGCCGCGCCCGCCCGCTGGATTCGGACCCCTTGCCGGAACCCCTCTTGCACCTGTCGCCCGACGGGCGATACCTGCTGATCATGGAAAGACTGTCTCTTTCCAAAAAAATTGGCCAGGCACCGGAGAAAGAAGAAGACCAAGAGATGATGAACCTCTGGGACCTGGAGAGCGGCCAGAAGCTTCGCCGATGGAAAAAGCCGCGCCTGGAAGAGTTGGAAGGCTTGCGGTATAGGCGCCGGGCCGCCTTCACTCCCGATGGCCGCATGTTGGCCTTTTTGGAAGGAGACGGCAAAGACGATAAAATTTGGCTGCGCTTTCAGGAAACCGTTTCCGGCAATGACATTCGCCGCATCGCCTTGCCCCATGCCCTTTCCCAATGGCAATTCCTGCCGGACGGCACCAAGCTGGTTGGACTCCAACAGAGCCAAGAATCCTTGTCCGTGTACGACGCCGCCAGCGGCAAGGAGCTGCGGGCCCTGCCCGATAAAGGTTTTCTGGCGACGTTTGCGCTTAGCCCGGACGGGCTGCGCCTGGCGGTGAGCCGGGAGGAGGGCTTCACCGTGCGGCCGCTCGCCGGCGGCAAGGCGCTTCTCGACGTGCCCTTTCCGGTCGGTCTTCCGGCGGCGGCCGTGGGACATGCCCTGGCTTTTTCGCCCGACGGCCAGGTGTTGGCACTGGCCCGCGGGCATCAGATTCAACTATGGCACCTGGCGACCGGCAAGTCCTTGTTGCCCGAAACTCCGGGCGGGCCGGTGCTGGCCGTCCATGTGCACGGCCGGCATCTGGTGGCCCGCGACATCTACCTCGGCTTGTCGCTGTGGGACGTTCGCACCGGCAAGCTCCAGCGCCGCTTTGGCATGGCCCAGGCACCAGGCGGGCGCGGCCAACTCGTCGGGCTGATGGACATCTTCAAGCCCATCCAGTGGTATGGCGGCCTCCAGGCCATCTCGCCCGACGGCAAGAAACTGGCCGCTGTCTGGGCCGAGGCACCAATCCATATCTGGGACCTGGCCAGCGGCAAGAAACTTTTCCTGCTCGAAGGCTCCGATCAGGCTAGCTGCCTGGCCATTTCTCCCAATGGCAAGTTCCTGGCCGCTCCGGGACCCGACGGCGGGGTCTCCCTCTGGGACCTGTCCACCGGCAAGCGGGCGCAGCGGCTCGCCGTGCCGGGCCAGCCGGCCAAGATCGATCCCGAGGAGCGCGACGGCCGGAACTTGTTCCTGGCTTTGCGGTTTTCGCGCGACGGCAAGACCCTGGCCGCCAGCGTGTTGACCGGATCTGGACCGGAGGGTAGATGCGAAACGCTATTTTGGGAAATGGCCTCGGGCAGCTTGCGCCGCCGCTGGAAAACCGAGTTGAAAATCAACGACGACCGCCTCGATTTTATCCAGGGCATCTTGGACCTTCTGGAAAACCTGGCACTTTCCTATGACTATTCGCCGGACGGCAACACTCTGGCCACGGCCGGCCTGCGCACCATCCGCCTGCGCCAAGCCGCCACGGGCAAGGAGCTGCGCCAGTTCGGCGGCAGCCAGGTATCCGGGCCGTCCGCGCAGTTCTCGCCCGACGGCAAGCTGCTGGCCGCCGGCTTGGGAAACGGCGGCATCCGCTTCTGGGGCGCCGCGGGCGGCGCCATCCTTCGCGACGTGCCGGCCCACGAAGACATGGTGACCGCCCTGGCCTTTGCCGCCGACGGCAAGACCCTGGCCAGCAGCTCCGTCGATGGTACGGTAATCGTCTGGGACGTGGCCCAGCTGCTGAAAGCGGTGGGCGCCGCCCAGGTCCGTCTCCGCCCGGAAGAGCTCGAGCAATTCTGGAAGGACCTGGCCCACGCCGACGCCGCGCGGGCCGGCCAGGTCATGCAAATCCTGGCGGCCCGCCCTCAAGAAGCCAGCGCTTTCTTCAAGGACCGGCTAGCGCCCATTGCCGCCCCCGATCCGGGCAAGCTCAAGCAAATGCTGGCCGACCTGGACCACGACAAGTTCGCCGTCCGGCAAAAAGCGGTCAAGGACCTGGAAAAGCTGGGCGAGCTGGCGCGGGCCGTCCTGGAAAAAGCCCTGGCCGGCCCCGTATCTCTGGAGACCCGCCAGCGCGTCGAGGTCCTCTTGCACAAGCTGCAACCGCCGATCACCGTGCCGGCCCTCTTGCGGCAAGTGCGCGCCGTCGAGGTGCTGGAACAGATCGCCACGCCCGAGGCGCGGCGGCTTCTCGAGGCCCTGGCCGCCGGCGCCCCGGGCCATCGCGTCACCGAGGATGCCCGCGAGGCCCTGGGCCGGCTGGGGAAGAGATAAATCCGCCGGATGCGCGGGATTGAATGCCTGGGAGGTTACGGCCAGGTGCTGCTCCTGACCGTGTTTGTTGATTGACCGATTCATCGTTGCGGGCTCGAATTGTGGTAATCCCGGAGCCAAAGGCGACGGTGTGGCCCGCCAGATTTTGCCATAGAATAACAGTATGGCCAAGAAAAAGACTACCCCCCGTTACGTGCAGCCGTACCGTTACGCCTCGCCAAACATCCCCGTGACGGCGATTCGCCGTTTCGCGCGCCGCATCGCCGAGCGCTTTCACCCGGACAAGATCATTCTCTTTGGCTCCTACGCCTACGGGAAACCACATGAAGAAAGCGACGTCGATCTGCTCGTTATCATGCCGACCAAAAACGCGATCGATCAATCCATCCGCATCAAAACGGCATTCAAGCGTCTGTTTTCACTCGACCTGATTGTGCGCACTCCCTGGCAAATCGAGCGCGGTTTAAAAGACGATAATTGGTTTCTGCGCGAGATCATCGAGAAAGGCAAGGTTCTTTATGAAGCGCGAGACCGCCAAGTGGGTTCGCAAAGCCGAACAAGATTGGGCGGTGGCCCCCGTCGTTGCATTTTTCCTGCGAATCGTCAATAATAGATAAAGGAGCATGGTCATGGCAAGTCGCGCGGAACGGCTAGGTGCCAGCCATGTAGAGGAGTGCCTCATTGTCCTTTTCATCCCCAGTGTGGATCGTGAAGATACTGTGATTGACCAGGAAGCCTGGGTCACGGCTTCATTGAAGATGTTGGGCACGTATTTTCGAGGTGCCACCGCATTTCCGCAGGGACGTGGCGTCTGGCGCGATGATGCGCGGGGAGGCCGTCTGGTATTTGACGAGCCGACGGTGGTTCAGTGTTACACCAAGGAAGCCCTGGTGGACGAGCATCTTGAAGTGTTGGGCGATTTCCTGGTTCAGATGGGACGTGCGACGAATCAGGGGGCGGTAGGGATTGTGATTGATCGGGAATACTATGAAATTACCTTGGGAGATCTTCCATGACTCTCGATCCCAAAAAGGTCGCGGCTCGTCTTGGAGCGGAACACCAAGGCCAAATGCCGGATGTTGGCGGCGGCGCTTTCGGCATGGCCCGGCTGGCGGCCGCCCTCAAGGAGCGGCTGGAACCGGCGCCAGGCCGTCGCCCCGGCCGGCCATCCAATATCCGCTGGGTGTTGTTTCCCAAGGTGCCGATGAGCCGTGAAACGGAAAATCAGCTCATTCTCCTTGCCGAACAATTAAGCACCCCTGAGCGGCGCGTCAGCCCCATGCAGTTGGCCGCCCAGTTGCTGGAAGAGACCTTGCAAAAGAGGGCAGAGAATAATTGGACGCCGCCGCTGGAAGACGAGAGGAAGTAATGTCCGAAAATCGAAGCCACCTGTCTCCACACGCGCGGCCGTTCCAGGAGCGGGACTTGAGAGGGTGGGCTGCCGGCTAGGAACGTTACCGCCAAGTGGGGTTCGCAAAGCCGAACAAGATGGGGAAGTGGCCCACAAGCTCGCGGGCGATACCCTGCCTCCTTGAGACGTCATCGTTGGCGTTTTCGAAAGCTATTGGATTTGCTAAGGTTGGTCGGTAACACATGAGCGACGAAGCCATCGACGTTTTTTGCCATATCCTTCCTCCCAGGTTCTGCCAGGCGGTGCGGCTGGGCCGGCCGCTGGAGATGTTCGAACGCGCCCGGCAAATTCGCGCCGATGATCGAGGCCATCTATGCCCGCAGCCGCTACCACCGCAGCATCGATTACTCCCGGCCCCTGGCTCCACCCCTGCCGGCCGGAGAACAAGCCTGGCTGGTGGACCAGCTCCGCAGCCGGCAAGGGCCGATGTGACCCATCCCCCAGATCAGCGGACCTTCTGGTGGCATCATTGGGACTCTTACGATAAGATTGAAGTGGCGACCCAATAGATAGTCCAACGAAAGATTTTCCATGAATTCATCGACCGCGCCTCCCTCACCCGTGGTCCCGGAAGTAACTCAACCGTTGCCGCAGGGATCGGCCCCAGGCGAACTCGAGCAGCTCCGCCATCGTCTAGGCCAAGTGCACGAAGAGCTAGGCAAAGCCAGGCAAGAGATCACTCAGTTGCAGTTAGAGAATGAATCCTATAAAAAATCCCTTCTGGCTTGGGCGCGACGGCAACTTCCCGAAGAGGAATTGCGCCGGCTTTTCTTGAAAGAGGAAAAAGGATACACTTTGTCCGAATTCCTCCCGGAAATTGCGAAGATCGTTCAGGAATCCGCGAATGGTTGAGCCATACTTTCAAGTCCTCTATTCCGAGTCCATTCGCCGAAAGTTAGTGGATTTGGCCCGGAAAGCTCATCAAGCCGGATACGGCCCCCAATTCCAAAAAGCCTTGCAAACTCTGGATGATAACCTGCGCCGAGATCCTCGGGGCTGCGGCGATCCGTATTTTACCTTGCCGGAAATGAGGATGGACATTTTTGCGGCCGTCCAGCCTCCCTTGATTTTTCGCTACGGGGTTCACCAGGAGAAGAACCTGGTGTGGGTGCGAAGTGTGGACCTCTTTCCCGGTTATGAATGAACTTCGTACAATGGCGCGCAGCAGACAATAAGGTTGGCCGGTAACCCATGAGCGACGAAGCCATCGACGTTTTTTGCCATATCTTGCCGCCGCGATTCTGCCAGGCGGTGGACCGGCTGGGCCGGCCGCTGGAGATGTTCGAACGCGCCCGGCAAATTCGCGCTCTGGTGGACCTGGAGGCGCGCTTCCGCGTCATGGATCAATTTCCCGGCTATCGGCAGATTCCGAGCCTGGCATCGCCGGCCATCGAGGCCCACGCCGGGCCGGAGCGGTCGCCGGAATTGGCCCGCATCGGCAACGACGCTTTGGCCGAACTGGCCGCCGCCCATCGTGACCGCTTTGCCGGCTTCATTGCGTCGCTGCCGCTGAACAACCCCGAGGCGGCCATGACCGAGGCCGAACGGGCGATCCATCAGCTCGGGGCCGCGGGCGTGCAAATCTATACCAACGTGAATGGCCGGCCGCTGGATGAGCCGGCCACCCTGGCCCTCGTCGAGCATCTGGCCCGCCTGGGCCGGCCGCTCTGGCTGCATCCCAGCCGGCCGCGCACCGTGGCGGACTATCCCAGCGAAACGAGTTCCCAATTCGACTTGTGGTGGGCACTGGGCTGGCCTTATGAAACCAGCGTGGCCATGATGCGCCTGGTGATGGCCGGCCTGTTCGATCGCTGGCCGATCCTGGCCGTCATCACGCATCACGTCGGCGGCATGGTGCCGGTGATGGCAGGCCGGATCGCCTTTGGCCTGGATCGCACCGGCCAGCGCAATCCCCCCGAGGCGCTGCACACGGATTTGAAGGAACCGCCCATCGACGCGCTGCGCCGCTTTTACGCCGATACCGCGTCGTTCGGCTCGCCGATCGCCGTGGCGGCGGGCCGGGCGTTCTTTGGGGCCGACCGGCTGCTGTTCGCCACGGACATGCCGTTCGATCCGGAAGAAGGGCCGGGGTTCATTCGGGCCACGTTGCGGATTCTCCACGAGATGGACCTGAACGACGCGGAACGCCGGGCGATTCTCGCGGGAAACGCCCGGCGCTTGCTGGGCATCCGCGGATAGTCTCTATTTTCCCAACTTCTCCTCACGGGGCGGAGAAGTTTTGGGTTTCAAACTGCTTGAGTGTAGTCCTCACGCTCCGCGTGA
>CAZFGM010000384.1:0-7186 GCA_964518515.1 uncultured Alcaligenaceae bacterium
GCAGAAACCATGAAAAAAGCCGCCTAATCTCATGGTGGGGGCTGACTGCACCCAAGGTAATCAAGCCCGCAGGCGAGTCTTCGAGCCTGCGGGCTATTGTCTCCCACCCCGCAGGCTCGAAGACCCGCCTGCCGGCTTGACGGGCAATTACGGTCCGCGGCGTTCCCAATCCGGCTCGCGCTCCCAGCGCCGGTCCGGCTCCCGCTCGCCGGGCGGACTGCCGACCCGCAGCAGCACAAAATGCAGAAACCACGACGGCAGCCAGACCAGCAGCATGCCGATGGTGAAACGCCGCGTCTCCGACCAACCCATGTCCCCCCTGTCCCCCCTCATAAAAAACAGCGAGACAAAGAGGAGGGTAGTCGCCGTCATCACCACCAAACCGTGGATGGCGAACCGCCAGCCCAGAAAGGTCCGCCGCACCGGCGAGGTAAACGGTTGGGTCGTCAAGGTGAGCAGAAAAAGGAAATGCAACAGGCCGAACAGGAGCCCGGAGATAATCAGGCCCAGGGCCAACTTCTGGGCTGGGTTGGGGAAGGATTGTCGGTCCGCGGGTTGAAAGCGGTCGATGCGCATGACCAGGTCCACCGAGATCACCGTCAAGCCGGTCAGGACCAGCAATAGGGACAGGCTGAAGAAAAACTGCAAACCCACTTTGATCCCCAGTTGCGGATCGGCAGGGCCGTGGCGGCCGTCGCGGGCTTTCAAAACGGCATATGGCACCGCCAGTGCCAGGAGAAAGTAAGGAAGGACCAATAACACGATTATACTGGTGATGCCCAGGGCAGTACGTTCAAAAAAGTCCACGACTTTCTCCTTTGCGGCGAGCGGGAATCCGCCTTTCTGGGGACCTTGGCGCGACGGCAAAATCGGTCCTATTGTGGGGGAAGGCGGCGCCGAACGCAAGCGGCAAACCCAGAGGTTACTGCGGCAACGGCCGGGCCAATAGCGCTTGCGCCACTTCGACGGTGCGTTCAATGGCGGCGTTCAAGAAAGTGCGGCCCTTTTCCGGCGTGGCCAGGGCAGGATAGCCGACGGCGCCGCGCTGGGTGCGCTGCTTCATGTCCTCGGCAATGTACAAACCGCGCAGGGCCGGCTCCGGCGGCGGCGGATCGTCCTGGATTTCTTCCTTGCGTACCAGGTCCGGACGCAGGGCCAGGACCATCGCCGTCTCGAACTCGCAGGCGTGTCCCATGGTCTTGCGCGGACCTTCGGCCAGGGCCGCCAACTCTTTCTCGGCGATTTCCCAGTACGAGGCGGCCGTCAACTGCCGGTTGGTGTAGCGGGTTTGCAAGCGGCGCAAAGCCATGTGCATGGTGTCGATGTTGCCGCCGTGCCCGTTGAGGATCATGACCCGGGGATAGCCGTCCTCCAGAAGCGGCTGCACCATATCACATAGCATCATAACGTGCGTATCGACCTCGGCGGACAAGGTGGCGCCGAAGCGCAGATGATGGGAGCTGGCACCGAACCACAAGGTTGGCAGCAGCAGCACCTTCTGCGGTAATTTTTTCTCGACCCCCTCGGCCACGGCGGTGACCAGCAGGGTGTCGGTGAAGGTCGGCAAATGGCGGCTGTGCTGCTCGCAGGCCGCGATGGGGGCCAGCACCAGCGTGGCGTCGCGCGGCACTTGCCGCAACAATGGCCAGGTCATGTCGTGAAAACGCATTATTTCTCCTAACAATTTCGCCAAGGTCGGAAATCCGAAATCCGAATTTCGAAATCCGAAACAAATTGGAAATCCCAATTCCAAAATTCGAAACAAACTTGCCATGATTTTGGCATTTCGAATTTTTATATTCGAATTTGTTTCGGATTTCGGGGATTTCGAATTTCGATTTTCATGTTGCCCTTGCTGAACACGTCCGCGCAGGGCATACTGCGGCCCAGAAAGCGTCCCGTCAACAAAAATTCGGTAAAATTGGGAAGTCGCGATGGATAGGCAAACCTCCCGCCGGGGCGAAATCCGAGCCGGAAGCGTAAGCGACGGTCCGACCCGCTGGCTGGTGCTGGCCCTTCTTCTGGCCGGCGCCGGCTGCCAGCGCCATGACACCGAGGGCCTGGCCCGCATCGGCCGCAAACTGCGCGACCGGGCCGAAGCCTGGTCCGCCGACTTCCGCGACCAGTTCCAACTCGATCTGGCCGGTGATAATTCCCTGGAAACCCGCCTCACGCAACGCCTGCGCGGCGACAAGGCCCTCGCCGACCTGGCCATCGAGATCAAGGTCAACGGCAAGGAAATCGAGTTGAACGGCATCGTGGCCGATCTTGCTTTGAAGCGCCGCGCCGTGGACCTGGCCGAAGCCACCGTGGGCGTGGAAAAAGTGGTGGACAACCTGCAACTCGTAGCCGGGCCACCGGCGCCGGTTCCCGCAACGCCGTGAGTGAAGAGTGGAGCATGGCGGGTAGAGTGCATTCCTCTTCATTTCCGCGCTTCGCGCTCCACTCTCCACTCAAACACTTCCCGTTGACCCCTTTCTTTGGCCTGCGTAGATTAAAATCATTCGTCAAATTGCGGGACCAGGCCTTGTTAACCAAGCGGATTATTCCCTGTCTGGACGTGGATCGCGGGCGGGTGGTCAAGGGGACCAACTTCTTGAACCTGCGCGACGCCGGCGATCCGGTCGAAGTGGCCCGCCGCTACGAGGAGGAAGGGGCGGACGAACTGGTGTTCCTCGACATCAACGCCAGCCATGAAAGCCGGGAAATCATGATCGAAGTGGTGCGGCGGGTGTCGGACGTGATTTTCATGCCGTTCACGGTGGGCGGCGGCATCCGCACGCTGGCCGACGCCACCCGGCTGATCCAGGCCGGCGCGGAAAAGGTCAGCATCAACTCCGCCGCGGTCAAGACACCCGAACTGGTGACCGAAGTGGCTCGCAAGTTCGGCAGCTGTGCCACGGTGGTGAACATCGACCCACGGCGTGTCCGCAAGGAGGGTCAGGAATTCTGGGAAGTGCACATCAACGGCGGCCGCGTGCCCACGGGGCTGGAAGCCGTCGCTTGGGCCAAACGCGTGGAAGAACTGGGCGCCGGCGAGATCGTACTGACCAGCATGGACGCCGACGGCACCAAAGCGGGCTACGATCTGCCGATGACCCGCGCCGTCGCCGAGGCCGTCAACATCCCGGTCGTCGCCAGCGGCGGCGCCGGCTCGCCCGAGCACCTCTACCAGGCGTTGACGGCAGGAAAGGCGGATGCCGCTTTAGCGGCCAGCATTTTCCATTACAATGAATACGGCATCGCCGCCACCAAGAAATACCTGGCCGAGCGGGGGGTGCCAGTGCGAATTGGTTGATCGTCCAGGTCAATTCGTGCTAGGAAGGAGTAGGCGATGAGGTGGCGTGTATTCATCGGTTGGTGCCTCGGACTAAGCGCCTTCTGGGTCTTTGCAAACTGGCCGCAACGCATTGGCAAAGGCATATTTGAAGTAGCTGGCTTTCCGCTTAATTACGCGGTTTGGCTCTTTGGAAAGCTGGAAAAGTTTGATACCTGGGCATTGACGATTAACTGTCTGTTTGGTGCAGTGGTTGTAATCGGGTTGTCATGGTTGTGTGCATGGTCGAGGAAACGGAGATGACGGACCACGGAGGTCCGATATGGCCACTGCTGATGTCACCGCCGGGGCGGACACTAAGCCTGCCATTCTCCAATCACCAACCGCCTTGCCATGATTACCGACCCGATTTTTTATCGCCTCTTCGAAACCAGTCCGGAAACCTTCTTTCTGGTGCTGGGCATGTCCAGCGACTCGGCTCGGGACATGGCGGCGCGCTACCAGTACGAGGCCATCGAATTCAAGGAAACGTCGCACCGCGTCGATGGCGTGTTCCGCCCCAAGGAACCCGGCCTGCCTTTGTATATTATCGAGGTGCTGTTCTATCGCCTGCCCACGGTGTTCGCGGATTTGCTTGTCAAAGCCTACACTTATCTGAAACAGCACGATCCGGGGCAAGCGTATTGCGGCGTGGTCCTGTTCGGCAGCCGGGCCCTGGAACCCAAAGAATTGGCCCCTTACCAGCCCCTGTTAGATGCGGGGTTCATCCGGCGATACTATCTGGACGAAATGCCCAAGGTGCCCGACGCCCCGTTGGGTTTGTCGATCTTGTACTTGATTCGGCAAAGCGAGAGCCAGGCCCCGGAGAAGGCGCGGGCCTTGGTGGCGCGAACCAAGAGCGAAATCGGGGATGCAGCCTTGCGGGCCGATCTGGTAGAATTGATCGAGACGGTCATCATCTACAAACTGCCCCGCTTGAGCCGGAAGGAGATTCAAGCTATGTTACAGGTCAGCGATATCCGCGAAACCCGCGTCTACCAGGAAGCCAAAGAGGAGGGCCTCAAAGAAGGCATCGAAAAAGGCATCGAAAAAGGTATCGAAAAAGAGCGGCAGCGGAATATCCAAGAAAAGCTGCGTGCGGTGGGCAAAATGGCGGCCTTGAAGATGTCCGCCGAAGATATTGCCCAAATCTTGGGACTGGACATCGAGCTTGTTCGCAAGGCGATGACCTAGAGGTGTGCGTTTGCCCAACGTCGCTTCATGCCGGGAGGAATACCTGGCCGAGTTCGGCGTGCCGGTGCGAATATTATGAAATACCAAAGATCCAGACTGGGGGATTATCACATGGGTCTAACCCACGTTACCGTAAAGGTCACCAACTTGACCAAACAAGGCACTCCCTACGAAGCGCTTTTCTTGGTGGATTCCGGTTCCATCGACTGCATGGCGCCCGAGGATAAATTAAGGGCCGCCGGTATTCAGCCGGAGGGTGTTGCGGAATATGAGCTGGCCAATGGTCAACCGGTGAAATACGAATATGGGTTCGCGCGGATTTCTTTCATGGGCGATGAAACCGTGGCCCAGGTACTCTTTGGCCCGCCCAACATCGAACCGCTTTTAGGTGTCCTTGCTTTGGAAAGTGTCGGAGTTATCTTGGACCCGGTAACGAAAAACCTCAAGCGTTTGCATGCGAAGCCCCTAAAGTAAAAAATGGAGGTATGACCCATGGCCACCGCCGATATCGTTCTCCCCGTGGACAACAAACCCGCGGCGGACGTAAAGAAGGAACCCGAATGCAACAAGCTCTTCCGCATGTGCATGAAGATGGAAGGCTCCGACTTGCACCTGAAAGTCGGCCAGCCGCCCATGCTGCGCCTCAAGGGGGACATTCGCCGCATGGAAATGCGCCCGCTGACCCAGGAAGACATGGAACGGCTGCTGTTGCCGGTACTGACTCCCAAGCAGCGCAAGATCCTCGATGACGAAGGCGGCGTGGACTTCTCCTGGGTCGTCGGCCAGGACGAATGCCGTTTCCGCGTCAGCCTGTTCAAGCAGCGCGGCCGGCTGTCGCTCGTCTCCCGCCGCATCAACAACTCCATCCCCGACTTCAAGGCCCTCGGATTGCCCGACAGCATCGAGAAACTGTGCAATTTTCCCGAGGGCCTGGTCATTCTCGCCGGCGTCACCGGCAGCGGCAAAAGCACCACCATCGCCTCCATGCTCGACTACGTCGCCAGCCGCGAGTCCTTGCACATCTTGACCTGCGAGGACCCGGTCGAATTCACCTTCACGGACAGGAAAGCTTACTTCAACCAGCGGGAAATCGGCCTGGATTGCATGGACTGGCACAAGGCCCTCAAGGACGCCGTGCGCCAAGACCCCGACGTCATCCTGGTCGGCGAGCTGCGCGACGTCGAGACCTTCGAGGCCGCCGTCCATGCCGCCGAGACCGGCCACCTGGTGTTCGGCACCATTCACGCCGCCAGCGCCGCCACCACCATCAACCGCATCCTCGATCTGTTTCCCCCGGAAAAACACAACGCCATTCGCAAGGCCCTGGCCAACAACCTCCGGGCCATCGTCGCGCAGAAACTCGTCAAGGGACTCAAAAAAGGACGCGTGCCCACCAACGAGATCATGGTCGTCAACCCCACCGTCAAGAAGCTGATTTCCGAAGGCGAAGACGCCAAGATTTCCGACGCCATCCGCATCGGCTACCAGGAAGGCATGGTGGACTTCACGGAAAACCTGAGGCAACTGGTGGACCGCGGCGACATCGACAAGGCCACCGCCCTGGAAGTCGCCCCCAACCCCGAGCAATTGAAGATGGCCCTCAAGGGCATCAAGGTCGCCGCGCCGGGCATTCTGTAATCGGTTCTTTTATTTTTCGTCCGGTTTAATAGGAAACACGTTTAGCGGGGAGCCGAAGGCGACCGACTCGCCACACGCCTTTGTGGTCGCCTTCGGCTCCTCGCTAAACAGGGGGGGTATCCATGATCAGGCTAAAAAACCAGACCTTTTTTATCCTTCTGGCGGTCCTATTTTTTCCATCCGCGGCCCCCGCCGCCCCGCCCGATAAGGCCGAGCGCCATTATCTCTACGTGGCCGCCCCCGGCATTCGCAACTACCTCGAATTCGGCGGCGCCGGCATTCTCGTCTTCGACATGGATAACAAGCACGCCTTTGTCAAGCGCATCGCCACGCCGGCCAGCAAGCAGGCCAAGCCGGAAAACATCAAGGGCATCTGTGCCTGTGCCGGCACGAAGAAACTTTACTTCACCACGCTCACCAAGCTTTATTGCCTCGACCTGGTCACGGAAAAAACCGTGTGGGTCAAAGCCCTGCCCGGCGGCTGCGACCGCATGGCCATCACCCCCGACGGCAAGACCCTGTATGTGCCGTCGCTGGAAGGGGCGCACTGGAACCTCGTTGATGGCGCCAGCGGCGAAGTCGTCAAGAAGCTCGAACCCAAGAGCGGGGCCCACAATACCATCTGCAGTCTCGACGGCACGCGCGCCTACCTGGCCGGATTGAAATCCCCCCTCTTGCGGGTCGTGGACACGAAAACCCAGGAGGTGATCAAGGAGGTCGGCCCGTTCAGCGCCGCCATCCGCCCCTTCACCGTCAACAAGGCCAACACGCGCTGTTTCGTCAACGTCAACGGCCTGTTGGGTTTCGAAATCGGCGACGTCGCCAGCGGCAAGATGCTGCACCGCGCCCTGGTCCAGGGCTTCAAGAAAGGCCCGACCAAGCGGCACGGCTGTCCCAGCCATGGCGTCGGCCTTACCCCCGACGAGAAGGAAATCTGGGTGTGCGACGCCCACAACAGCCACGTGCACGTTTTCGACGCCGCCGTCATGCCGCCCAAGCAGATCGCCAGCGTCAAGCTGCGCGACCAACCTGGCTGGG
>CAZFGM010000385.1:0-7169 GCA_964518515.1 uncultured Alcaligenaceae bacterium
TGATCGCCTTTGCCGCAAAGCTGTTGTCTTTGGCCCCGGTTATCAATGCGGTTCGTACCGCAATCGAGGCGGTGCGGAACACCGTGGCGGGGTTGATCCAGCGGCTGCTGGGTTGGCTGCGATTTGGAATAAAAGCGCTGATTGGGCCGAAGCAGACTGCCCGGGTGCTCGCCTGGGTCGGCGCCAGAGGAGGGAGCGCGACAGCCGTGGACGTGATGGTGCGCATCAATCCAGACGTGACCGTCGAGGTTTTTCTCAATCGGTGTAGAGACCTGCTTCCGGCAATTGAATGGCTCAGCGGCTCAACGACGCGGGATCGAAAGCAAAGGAACTTGAACAGGACGGGGTGGCTGTGAGACAATTGCTCATGCAGCGAGACAGTGCGGGCGCTGCAGCAAGACGCACCGCTGCACAAGGAAAAATAGACGACCTTGTCCAAAAGCTTGAGGTGATTCGGGCCGCATGCCAGATGTTCACCTCCCTGTTGGAGATGCGGAGGGCTCTGGCGGGCCCCTGGGGGAGGAAAGTGATCGGTACGAGGCGAACCGTGCATGTAAGCCATGAAATGGCAACCATTACGACACAACGCGTACCGATCAAATGCCCTCGCGGAAGTGATCGGTACGGGCGGTGAACGGTAACCTATTATCCATTACCCGATTGTCGGCCGTCAATGACAAAACTGCTTTGGCGGGGCCCCGAAGCGGGGATATTGAGAAAAGAAATGCACTTGGTGAAACAACTTTGCTTATTGCGGCTCTCGGTAATCCTGTCGTGGCCAGATTTTTGCTCAGAAATGGTGTTTTTTTTGATCTTACATCGGCGGTCCTACTCAAGGACATTAAACGAGTATCCGAAATCTTAAAGGAAGATTCTTCGGTTTCTAAGGCATCTTTTCCAAAACGCCTCTTAGGTTATGCTGTCCTTGTTCATTCCAAAGAATTGGTGCGCATTCTTTTGGATCACGGTTTTGAAACAAACCAGTTTTCCTTTTTCCTCGCACTGGAAGGAGCCTTAAACAAGGTTGATGAGGATTTTGCCGTTCTTCGCATGCTGCTGGAAACTGGTGTAGATTTAAAGACAATGAAGAATACCCATGGTGAATCAGCACTTGAGGTGGCAATGAAATGGAAAAATGGAAATGCGAGGAAAATCATTAGCCTTTTAAAAAAATATGGAGCTAACAAATAGCGGAAAAAAAAATGTCGATTGGCAGGTTTGCGCGGGGCCACCCGCTTCCTGGTCCGCTTTATCATGGATGGTATCCGTGAAGTTATCGTGGGCGGCGTTAAGGTCGGCCAGAACCCGGTCTCGCAGCGCGCGGATGTCATCCGCCAGTGTCATGACGCCTCCGGTGGTCAGCGTACATTGTCCAAGATCGCCTGAACAGCATTCGCATCGGCTCCCCGCCCCAGATACACTACGGCGATGAACGGTCCTTCGGTCAAGGAAACGGTCGTCTCCTTAAGGGCTCATCTTCTCACCGTGCGCCCGCTTTCCCAGCCGGCCACGGTAGCTACGCCGATGCCGGTCAGGTGGGAGCTTTGACGGTGACTTTAATAATGAAAACTGAGCACCCAGACCTCCCTCTTCCACTTTCACCTTGATGATGAAGGAATAACATTGGATCGTTTTCAGAAAACTTTCTGGCTCACCAGTCCTTCACCTTTCCGGACAGCGGCCGGCTCAGGCGGCGCCATTGGCGTTGATCTTTGCGAATGCGCTGGACGGCTTGCTTGAGCAATTCTTCCGTGGCTCGCGGCGGCAGCGGCAGCAGCTCGTCTTTGTCGGGTAGGGAATACAGCTGGCCGTGATCGATGTCCTTGTGGGTCGGATCGCTGGCCTCCAAGCCGTTGTCGGTTTTATCCAAGCCCTTGTCCGGGCCGTCCTTGTCGGGCTGGCCTTTTATCTTCTTCGGATCTCTTTTGCCCGTGTTGTCCTTTTTCGGGGAAGGCTGGGAATCCCCGTTTTTCGGGGTATCTTTCTTCTCCGCTTGGGCCTTGAGCCAGAGGAGTTTGACGACTTCCAGGTTATGGGCGGCATCGGCGCGGAGCGCGGCCGGCGTTTCGGCAAGGGCCAGGCAGCGGCGGTACGCGGCCAGGGCGGCCTGCAGGCTGGCCGCGGTCTCCTGCCGGGCCAGGCAATTGCCCAGGCTGAACCAGGCGCGGGCCTCGCGCAACGGACCAATCGCCTGGTCCTCGAGGCAGCGGCGATACAGCTCGGCTGCCTCGCTGTACTTGCCCTGGCGCACGCGGCAGGCGGCTTTATTGAAGGCCACCAGGCCGGGATCGGCCGCCGTGGACTCCGCCTGCGTGTAAGAGATCACCGCCTCCTCGAGCCGATCTTCGGCAAAGGCGGCGTTGCCCTGACGCACCAGGTCGTCCACCGCCGCCGGCGGGGCGGCGCTCGTCAAGAGCAGGGCCAGGGGAATCAGGGCGAGGGAAATCGGCGTTCGTAGTGCGGGCTTTAGCCCGTTTTGTGAGGATGAACGGGCTGAAGCCCGCCCTACGACCCCTATCGATCCCCGGTCGGGAATCGCCACCGCGGCCGCCAGCAAGAGCAAGGCTCCGGCCAAAAACCAGGCATAACGCGGGCGATACACCGGCCAGGCGCCGGCCTGCCCGGCGGCGTCGGCCTCGCGCGCCGGCCGCGAGGCGACAATGTCCTGGAAAATCCGGCCCAGCGGCAGGGCCTTGGTGTGGGCCGGCACGTAGACGCCGCGCGTTTGCCGGGCGATTTCTTGCAACAGCGGCTCGCGCAATGCCGAGGCAATTTTTTCCCCCTTGTCGTCCCGGACATAATCGTCATCCAGAGGAATCCAACTGGGCTCTCCCGGGGTGCCGACGCCAATGGTGTGAATGGGAATTTTTCGTTCGCGGGCCAATTCGACGCCGGTCCGCCATTCGTTATCCGGCACCGGATCGTCGCCGTCGGAAATCAGCAGAATTTCCTGGGCACCCTGCATGGCAAAATCGTGGGCCAATACAGCCTGGCTGAGGGCGGCCCCGATGCGTGTCCCGGAAAGTTGACCCTGGGCTGGATCAGGATGCAACTCGCGCGGCACGTTGTCGGCATCCTGCTGCTCGGCCGCCTCGGCCAGGTGATCGTAATCGCTGGTCAGGGGGAAGATCACCTTGGGCCGGCCGGCAAAAACAACCAGGGCCACGCGCACGCCGCCGCGCTGCTTGAGGTGGGCACACAGGTCGGCCAGGCCGCGCTGGGCCAGTTCCTGACGCGGCGGTTTTTCGGCCAACATGCTGCGGCTTAAATCCAGGACGATGACCAGGTCGCGCGTCGGCCCGCTGCGGGCCTCGGGACGCGTATCCATTTCCCACTGCGGTCCCGCGGCGCCGACCACCAGCAAGCCGAGGCCGGCGAGCAGACACAACGCGCGGCCCAGACGCGGGCCAGGCCGGACCAGGACCAGGACCGGCAACGGCCCCAGCCGCGCCAACGCTTGCCGCCGCCGCCGCCAGGCCCAGAGCAAAAGCAGCGCCAGCCCGGGCAGCAGTCCCGCCAGCCACAATATCCACGGATAGGCAAACATAGATAACTCCGGAGAGTGGTGAGTGTGAGTATGGTCACCAATCCCAGGGCGCGTTAAAAATTAACATCGGGTTTAGCGGGGAGCCGGAGGCGACCAGTCGCCTCCGGCTCCCCGCTAAACTTAAATCCATTCTCATCACTCACTACTCACCAGCTATGGACTTCTGCGCCACACCGTGCTTTCCAGAATCTGCACCAGAATCCAGACGCCCAGGGACGCCAGGGCGAACCAGGCAAAGCCTTCGTAATAGCGGCGATATTGCAAGCTCAGGATTTCCTGGCGTTCGAGCCGATCGATTTCCTCGCACACCTCGACCAGGGCGGTGGTGTCGCCGGCCTGAAAATACTTGCCCTGGGTCATGGCGGCCAGAGTTTGCAAGGCTTGTTTGGCTTTGCGGGCCTCCTCGGCGGCCGAAGTGGTCACCCCCCCATTCCCCCCCTTATCAAGGGGGGGAGGAGGGGTGGCCGAGGAAGTATTGCTGCCGGCGTTGATGGCGTAGATGGGAATGCCGAGGTTGCCGGCCAGTTGCCCGGCCTGGCGTGGCTTGAGGGCCGGCTTATCGACGTTGTGTTCGCCGTCGGTCAACACGACCAGCACTTTGCGCCGGGTCGGCGCCTTGTCCAGGCGGTGCACGGCCCATACCAGGGCGTCGCCCAGGTTGGTGGTGCCTTCGCCCGGCACAGTGCGCGGCTCTTCGGCCTGCAAAAGTTGCAGCACCACGTCGTGGTTCAAGGTCAACGGGCAAGCCGTCTCCGGCCGGGTGGCGAACGTGATCAGGCCGATCAAGTCATTCGGGCGGCCGGCCAGTTGGCTGCCGTCGGGACCTTTGCCGCCGGCGACAAACAGGCGAAAGACCTTCTTGGCCGCCTCCAGCCGGCTGATCTTTTCCTTATCCCAAAGGAAATCGCGGTCCTCCATGCTCCGGCTGACATCCACCGCCAGAACGATGGAGATGCCGTAGGTGGGCAGACGTGTGCCCGGATCGGGCCAGCGCGGCCCGGCCAAGGCCAGGACCAAGAGGGTCAAGCCCAACCCGCGCAACGCGGCGCCGACCCGCCGCCAGCGCCGTTCGCGCCCGGCCGGCAACCCCACCAACAAGACCGCGCTGGAAAAACGCACCGCCCCACGATGCTGCCGCAACCACCACCATACCAACAGCGGCACGCCCGGCAACAAGAGCAACCAGTACGGGTTGGCAAATGTAGGAAGAAGCCCCACGTTTTTCACGCTTTCAGTTAAGGGAGCGAAAACCCTACTTTACCGGGCAAAAGTTGTGCCGTCATATCTCATGAGAATATCAGGACGGTTCAAAGTCTCATTTCTTTGATGGGTTCCTTGCGTGAGACCAAGTCAATTATTATTTTCGCAAAGACTTAATTGGAAAATGTTTATGTCAAGAGATATGAGTGCCAAGTTGACTCTGTCTCAAAACAATCAAGTCAGTGGACTGTCGGAGCCCATTTCGTTCAACGACTGGCCAAACTTGCCGGAACCATTCCGCCAATTCGTTACAGTCGCGTTTCCGGCCCGAATGAATCTCCCGTCGAACGCAAGGCAACGCCCTCCGTGGCGTTCCGTGGGTTTCTACTCGTCCTACCGGAACGGCACAGAGGCCGTTCCCTACTGGATTTGCGCCTACATTTACTAATAACCCTGTCGTGCACCTGGATGCTTTGCTACCCGAAAAAAGCTTTTTTTTAACCCTTTTTAACCCTGCAACTGTTCCGCAGTTGTCAGGAACATTGGCCGAATGCAAATTTAATGTTCACGCCTGGCTAAGAGTTGACCTCCGGCAAAAACCCAAGGAACGTAAGGCGACCGGCAAAGGATCAGACGGCGCACGGGAGACCGGAAACGTGATTTGGCAGTGCCTGTGTGTAATATTATTTAGTAGATTCTGAGGCATGGTTCAAAATGGCACTCCATCCGGACCCGACAGGATAGGGTGTTCAGGGATTTGACGCGAGTGCAAAGGAGCAAAACATAACTTTCTTCGGGAAAAATAGTTATGGCGATTTCCACTCGCGTCAAGGATTGCCTTAATTTGACGCGAGTGGCCGGAGATTGTTTTGAACCATGATTCTGACCAGTGTGTTTTGTTACAAGCCAACACAGTTTGTTAGGTAAAAATAGTTTTGAGACTTTGATGGTTCCTTTTGTTTCGCCATGCCAAGGACCCCCCGCCGGTAAAACCTGGTCCTGGAAGGTGGTCAGCACGGACCATCCGGAACGTGACCTGATCCTGAAACGCCACGAGTACGCTCAGGCCCTCATCCCCGAATACTGGATAGTCAATCCGCAAACCGAGACGATTCTGGTATTTCGCTTGAAGGGGAAAAAGTATCCAAAGGCCTGCCAATATGGTCGTGGGGCCACCGCCGTTTCGGCACTATTACCGAACTTTGCCGTGAATGTGGATGAGGTTTTTGATGTATAAAGGCAGCGAAGAAAAAAATTAAAATTATTTCGGAGAATCTTGGTTGATGGTCCGCAAGCGTTTGAGGGCGACTTCCACCAGGTCCTGGACGCGGCGGGGCATGCGATTTAGCTTGCCTAGCTCGCGGACCCGGCCTTCGATCTCGGTCAGCGATCCATCCAGGGTGATTTCCACCAGCTTGCCGCTGCGTTCGGTGTAGTAGCGAAGATTGATACTCATTTTATTGTCGCCCAGGGACTGGGCCTTGAGGGTCACGTCGGGCAGGGCTTCCTTCTTGACCACGCCCTTGGGCAAATCCTCAACTTTCAACCGCAAGAGAACGAACATTTTCTCGCCGCCCCGCAACAGGGTCAGCTTGGAGTGGTCGCCCAGGGCCACCAAGAGGCGGGCGAAGTGATCGGGGTCTTTTAACACAATACCACCCATGGACAGCAAAATATCGTGGTGGCGCAGGCCGACACGTTCACCGAGAGAACCCGGCAGAATTTTTTCGATCAGCAGACCCTGCCCGGCAGGAAGTTTCGGCACCTGGGCATAAAGGACCCCCGGGACCTTGCGAAAAACCAGGCCCTCGACCGGCGAAGGATCTTTGGCGGTTGTTTTTGAGGGACCGGCAGGCAGTGAGGCCTCCCCCAACAACAGGAGCACCAGAGTCACGATCCACAATCGCATGATTTCCTCCCGCTGGACATCGGGTGGACTCGCGTTGAAATGGAGTTGGGGAACCCTTAAGGCTCGAAGACTCGCCTTGGGGCTCGGCCGGGACTCCAACTCGGCAACCCTACTTTACTTTGCGGTTGTCAAAAGAGGAATTCCAATCCAACTGCAAGATTACGGTCTTTTTCGGATCGTTGGGAACGCGGTCTTCATGAAGGATGGGGCGCAGGCGGGGCGGCGGGACTTTCGGAATATTTTCCTTCTTGAAATGGGGATTTATGCCAATGTGCGGTCCGTTCAGGGGGGTTCGCCGGGCATCGCCGGGAAACCAGCTGGCCAGGGCAAGATAGCCAATCAGGAGAAAGGCGACGGAAGCGGCCAGGGCCAGGCGGCCGGCGCGGCGCAGCCACGAGGAGGAACACTGCCGCAGCGGCAGCACTACCGGAGCCGGCGCCTCAAGGGCCGGCCAGGGATCAGGCATTTCCAAGCGATAAAACTCCTGGAGCAGATGGTCCAGGTGTCGCGGTT
>CAZFGM010000386.1:0-7150 GCA_964518515.1 uncultured Alcaligenaceae bacterium
CAAAAACATTGCCAATTGCCAATTACCAATTGCCAATTGCCAATTGGCATTTGCTGGTTGGCAATCCGCCCAATTGGCATTGGCATTTGGCATTTGGCAATTTTCTTTGAAGCCTTGACAGCGCCGTTGGCATCCCCTCCAATCACTTGAATGACGAAGAATTTTCAACTGGCGTCTCGCGTCGGCGAACTGCGGCCCACGGCGGTCAATCGCGTCTTGCAGGAAGTACGGCTGCTGCAAGCCCAGGGGCGATCCCTGGTGTCGCTGATGCGCGGCCAGCCCGATTCGCCAACGCCGGCGGCGATTGTCGAGGCCGCCTGCCGCGCTTTGCGCGAAGGCCGCACCGGCTACCCCGACAATCAGGGCGAACCCGCTTTGCGCCAGGCCGTGGCCGACAAACTGGCCCGCGACAACGGCCTTTCCTACGATCCGCAGCGGGAAATCCTCATTACCGACGGAGCCACCTGCGGCCTGTGCACCGCCCTGGGCGCGCTCCTTGAGCCGGGTGATGAGGTGCTGTTGCCCGATCCGGTTTACGACGCCTACACCTCACCCATCGCCTTGTGGGGAGGCCGGCCGGTGGGGGTGCCGTCCCGGGTGGCCGGCGGCCGGTTCATTCTGGATCGGAACTCCTTGGAAGCCGCGTGCACTTCCCGGACGAAAGTTTTGCTTTTGAATTCGCCCTGGAACCCCGTCGGCACCGTGTTCACGAAAACCGAATTGCAAGACCTTGTCGATTTCGCCGACAAACGCGATCTGGTCGTCCTCAGCGACGAGATTTACGAAAACCTGGTATATGACGGCCGGCAGCACGTCTCGCCCGCCGCCCTTTCACCTCAGGCCCGCCGGCGAACGCTCGTGGTCAACAGTCTGTCGAAGACGTATGCAATGACTGGCTGGCGCGTCGGCTACTGCGCCGGCCCGGCCGACGTCATCCAGGCGATGTTCCTGGTGCTGCAGCAATTCAGCCGCGGCCCGGCCACCTTCGTGCAAGACGCCGCCGCCTGTGCCCTCCGCCTGGACCCGGCCGTCGTTCGCCCGATGACCGCGGAATATCAGGCCCGCCGCGACATAGTCCTTCACCGGCTCGATGGCCTGCCGGGCGTTCGACCTCTGGTCGCCGAAGGCGGCCTGTTCGTCATGGTGGACGTGCACCAACTCGGCAAGTCCTCCGACGAAGTCCGCCGTTTTCTCCTGCACGAGGCGGGCGTGGTGGTGATTCAAGGGGCGGCCTACGGTCCGGGAGGCGAAGGCACCTTGCGTGTCTCCTTCGCTGCCGGCGGCGAAACCCTGGACCGCGGCCTCGAGCGCCTCCGCGACGGACTGGGGCGACTGAGTGAGAGAGTGGGAGAGTGAGAGAGTGGAGAGTAAGGTGTGTGGTTGGCCGATGTCCTCCAGGATGGCGTCGTGTAGTTCGCTCGGCGGTTTCGCGTTCGCCCAATCCCTCGCATCATTTCCCTCTCACTTTTTCCTGGCAATCTCAGCGGTTTCGGATATGGTGACACTGGGGAAGAATCCAAAGGAGCCTCCGATGCGGAAATCATGTTGGACTTTGGCAATTCTGGCGGTGCTTGGCGGTTTGGGCCTGGCTATGACCGCGGAAGCGCGCCCGGCCGCACAGGCCAAAAAAGACCTCAAGTCCCTCATCGAGGAGCGCCAAAAAGCCGCGCAAAAAGCGCTCGAAGTGGCCGCCAAGGTCAAGGCCGAGCGCGAACGCCGCTATCTCGAAGTCGTCAAAGAACTGGGGGACAAAGGCGAGGAAAGGATCAGCGAAGCTTATATCAAAAAGCTGTATGCCAACAAAGGCCGCTACTTGACCAAGGAGGAAAAAGCAATCCTCAAGGCCCTCGACAGCACCATGGCGCCCAACTTCGATAAGACCGGCTTCAAGGACGTGATCGAATACCTCCACGATAAGACCAAAGCCCCAATCATCCTGAATGAAAACTCCTTGAAGGAAGCCATGGTCGAATACGACGACCAGGTGACCTTCAAGCTAAAAACCAAGGTTGCCGTTCGCACCATTCTCCGCAAGGTCCTGAACGAGCGCGGCCTGACTTACATCATCAAGGGCGGGGCGATTCAGGTGGTGACTATCCAGGAAGCCCGGACAACCCTGGAGAAACGGATCTACCCGATTAGCGACTTGGTGGACCCCGGCCTGGCAAACCCGTATCTCCGTCCGGCGGTCATGCAGCAGACCGCGCAATTCTTGATCCTGCTCATTCAAAACACGGTGGACCCGGAAATCTGGAATAGCGGGCAACCCGAGGGCCCCAGCATAACCTATTCGCCGAATCCTCCGACCCTGATCGTTCGCGCTCCTGCGGAGCTGCACATGCAATATGGCAACATCGGCCAGAAAAAGTGAGGCAGATTGGGCGGACTTTGCCGAAGGTGCCGTTTAGCGGCGAGCCGGAGGCGAGCGGTCGCCTCCGGCTCCTCGCTAAACGGCTTAACGAAAAAATCCAACTTTCCCCTGGCGGAACCTTTTGATCAAGGGTAAGTTATTGAAAGGGGAGAAGGTGCGCCTTCTCAAGGCGTTCAAAGGAGCCACATCATGTCGGGCCGAATTCTTCTGGCGCTGGGACTGGTTCTGGGCCTGGGTCTGATTGCTGCGGCGGACGATCTGCTCGATCGCTTCGCCCGCGAAAACACGATCAAGACGCAGAAACTGCTGGGCGAAGTCAACGACGCCGTGGGCCGGGCCCGGCAACTCGAGGGCCGCGATCCGGCCGCCGCCCGCGACGCCCTGCGCAAGGTCCTGATCCAGGTGGAAGACGCTGCCTTCATGCCGGAAAAACAGCGGGCCAACATCGAGCAGCAACTCCGCAACCGCATCGACCAGCTCGGCAAGGCGATCCGGGCGCGGGAAGCCGAGGCCGACCGCAAGGCCCAGCAAGATTTCAAAAAACTCCCGCCCGCCGATTATCGGCCGCCGCTCGGGCCACCCAAGGGCGGCCCCGGCTCCATCGCCGAGCAGCGCATCGGCAGCGCCAAAGGCGCCCTGGATGTTCTCGCCTATCACAAGGCCGCTTTCGAGCGCGGCTACGTCGCCGCCCAGAGGGACATCTTCGAGAGCGCCGCCCAGGGCATGAAAGAGGAGCGCGTGTCCGCCCGCTACCTGTGGGGCCTCGAACATCGCCACAACGAGAAGCTGTCCAAGGAAGAAAAAGCCGTCCTCAAGGCCCTCAACAGCGTCATGTCGGTCGATTTCGACAAAACCCGCTTCAAGGACGCCATCGAGTACATCCAGGAAAAGACCGGCATCAACATCCTCCTCCACGAAAACTCCCTCAAGGACGCCATGGTCGAATACGACGACCCGGTTAACTTCAAAATCAAGAAGACCACCGTTCGCACCATCCTCCGCAAGGTCCTGTACGAGCGCGGCCTGTCCTACATCATCAAGGAAGGCGCCATCCACGTGCTGACCGCCCAGCAGGCCCGTGAAACCCTGGTGACGCGCACCTATCCCATCGCCGACCTGGTGAGCCCCGATCCGCGCATGGGCCCGTTCTTCGGCCAAGCTGTCTTGCAGCAAAACGTCAACCAGCTCATCCAGCTCATCCAGAACACCATCGACCCGCAAATCTGGCAAAGCGGCCAACCCGGCGGCCCGTCCATCACCTTCTTCCAACCCTCCATGGCCCTGGTCGTCCGCGCCCCCGCGGAGCTGCACCTGATGATGGGCTACGGCGGCTTGAAAAGGTGATCTTGATTCTGAAATACGGGACCCCTGGCAAAGGCTGGGGGTTCTTTTTTTCTTCCCAAAGCCTGTTCCTGCAAAGGGCGATTACAGGTCAGGTGATATCCTGGCATTGGTCGCGGTTTTTGGGCATTCGAACCTGAGGCTAAACGCCAAACAGATTCTTCTCCTTTCCGTAGCAGCATTTTTTGAACTTCTTGCCCGAGCCACAAGGACATGGGTCGTTACGGCCTACCTTCTTTGCGGGGCCGACATAAGCTGCCTTGCTCGAAAAAGGCGGGTCCTGAAACTGGTCCGAAGAATATCCCGGTTCCTCTTGCCGATCCTCGTCTTCGTCCTCTTGCCGATCCTCGTCTTCGTCCTCTTGCCAATCCTCGTCTTCGTCCTCATCCCAATCTTCGACTTCATCCTCTTGCCAATCCTCTTCTTCCTTTACCCGTACCGCTTCGGCTTGCCAGGCGTTGAATTCGGGAAAACGAATGTCAAGCAACTTGCAGACGGGAAGCAGTTCTTCGCGGAGGTCGTTGGCGGCATCCGTCCCCTCATGCTCCAGAATCAGTTGCCGCGCAGGCTCAATCGCCGCGGGTTCAAAATTCCGCAAAAGGGCGGTAAGGATCTCCGTCTGGGCATCCAGATATCCGGGTTGCGCGGGGCCTTTGCCTTTTTCCAAGCGCCACAAATCCCAGCACGCGTGCACGCTTTGGTCGCAATGCAGATCCTGGAACAGGGCAACCAGACAAAAATGGAAATGGGGATTGGTGGCAAATTCCTGGGCCAGTGCCGCCGCCACGGCCGCGCCGTTGATTTTACGCAAAGCGATTTGAAATTCTACATCAGCCTCCCTGTCAAAGGTCTGGTCGTTAATAGTCAGCAAACTCACGAGGAAGGGGACCGCGGTTTCCAGGCGCATCGCGCCGGCCAAGCGGGCCGCCACTCCCCGCCAAAGAGGGGAAATGCGCGGTGCCGCCAACCGCTGCAGCACGCGCGGGGCCAGAAAATCCGGGTGCCGCGCCAGCGCCTCCGTGAGGTGGCCCAGGTGCTCGTCTTCAAACTCATCCATATCCTCCAGGCTGATGTCCCGGCAATGCTCCTTGAGCTCGCGCCACAAGGCTTCGGGCGGGCGATTCCCCTGCTTCAGCCGGCACTGAACAGCGGAAATATCATCCAGGGTTTCCAGGATGTCCGGGTTGTTTTTCAGCAGTAGAACGTCGGCCTGGCAAAAGGCATCTTGAATTTCATCCTCCCGATCATCGAAATCCGGTCCCTCACGATAGGCTTGCCAGAGTTCCCAGGTCCGAAGCAAGGTTTCTGCCGTCTGCGGCAAACGGTGGATAAAATCCCAATCGGCAAAAGCCTCGGCACATCCGTACTTTTCCAGGGCCTGGACCACCAGGGGCATGAGCGAAGGATCGCGGTCCCAGGAATCGGTAAAATAACCAAGGGCGGCATCGCGCACCTCCCCGTCCGGGTGCAGCAATCCTTGTTTGATGTTCTCACGGTCCGTCATAAAAGCTTCCTTTCTTGAAGTTCCAGGAATGGTTCGTATGCGGGCTTTAGCCCGATCCGTAAACCGGCAAAAGGCGGCACTACAAACTTGCTACCCGTAGCTCTGCTGCAAAAGCAGACTTCGCCGCTTCTTTTCCAACCATAATAGTAGCCGCCCAGGCTGCCGTCGAGGCGGACAATGCGGCAGCGATACAGCACTTCCTGCTGAAAGGTATAGCCGCGCGACCGCAGCCCGCCCAAAAAACCCCCGGCAAATGCTGGGGTTTGTGCCTTGTTGGATAAAGGCAGAAGGAATTCAACCGGGGATGACCACGAGCTGGTGCACATCAACCACCGTAGTGATGCGGCGGACGCGCAAAAAAAGAGAGGCATAGCAATCGGGCTATGCCTCTTCTCTATTAGGAACGGCCGAGGGATCGGCCGGTTTAGGGGAGTCGTCGTCCGGGTCCGGGACTTCCTCGGGCCGGCTGGGGAGGCGATAGCGTTCTCCCAACCAGCGTCCCAGATCGATCAGGCGACAACGGGCGCTACAAAAAGGCCACTCCGGCCATTCCTTGGGCCCCGGGCCTGGCATGGGGCGGTCACAAATGGGACAGCGTACCTTACTCATCGGAAACTCAGCCCTGGGACTTCGACCTTTTCCCCCCTGATTTGCCGCCGCCGGTATCGGCTGTGCCGTTGGCCGAGCCGTCGCTCTTGGCGGCGGTTGTGCCGTTTGCCTGGCTTGTGCCGGCGGCGCCGCTCTTGGCGGCCTCGTCTTTTTTGGCCCCGGCCTTGTACGATTCGCTGCGGTAATCAGTCTGATAGAATCCCGAGCCTTTGAAGAGAATGGCGGCCCCGGTGCCGAAAATGCGGCGCAGCTTGGGCTTACGACACTTCGGACATTTCTTTAGCGGTTTTTCGGAAAACGATTGAAACTCATCAAAATTGTGCTGACAGGCGTCGCATTGGTACTCGTAGGTCGGCATACGTTTCTCTCCCGCTTATGGATTTACTTCCCAGGGGGGGCTTTGCAACGAAATAGTAGGTCAGGCTTTCCAGCCGAGCTAGCCCAATGTCAATCAACCTGGTCAAACGAGGTCAGCTTGGAAAGGCTGACCTACAAATGCGTTGCAAAGCCTCCCCCGGGAGTGAATCCGGGGTTTGCGCTGGTTTACATATCTTTACTGACAATCACCTTGGCCGGTCGCAGGACCCGGTCTTGATTCAGAAAGCCCTGTTCCAAAACCTGGACCACCGTATTGGCCGGCACCTCCTTGTTCGCTTGCTGCATGACGGCCTGGTGCACGTTGGGATCGAAGGGCTTGCCCAGGGCCTCGATCCGGGTGATGCCAAAGCGCTTGAGCAGATCGAGAAACTGGCTCTGCACCAGGGCAACCCCTTTTACCAGAGGGCCGCTTTCGCCGGCTTGCTGAGCGGCGGCCAGGGTTCGTTCCAGGTTGTCCAGCACCGGCAACAGATCAAACACCAACGGGCCGTACATGTAGCGGCGCTCGAGCTCGCGATCCTTCTGGGCCCGCTTCTGGTAGTTCTCGAACTCCGCCCGGGTACGTTGGAGCAAATCCAGGTATTGATCTCGTTCCGTGGCTCGCGCCCGAAGCAATTCCAGGTCGTCGTCGGCACGCGCAGGCGCTTCGCCGCCCTTGCCGCCGGTTTGGGCCTGGGCTTCCCCGTTCGAACCGGATGCCTCGGGAACGTTCGTGGCCGGATTGGATTCCTGGTCGGTGGTCATACCTCAAACCTCGGGTACTTCCTCAAACCGTAAAGGTTGTCCAGGCAACTCAAAGAAAAAACCACGGCTAACACCGGCTAAAACTGATCAACGTATGAATGATCAAGAACCTCAAGAACCTATTTTTTTTCTCCATTTTTTCTTTGTTGTATCCGTGTTTATCCGTTCTACTAACGTTCTATTTCTCCGAGCGTTGCGAGGAT
>CAZFGM010000387.1:0-7139 GCA_964518515.1 uncultured Alcaligenaceae bacterium
TGACCAGCGCCATGGCCAGGTGGACCACCATCATCCAGCCGGGCTCGGTCACGTGAAACCAGATCGACCAGACGGGAGTGCCGCGGGAATACAACAGGCGCGGATCCTGGCCGTAGCGGTGGAAATACTCGCGTATTTCTTGGTCTAATTCCTTATTCCATGTCCCATCGGCATGGCGCGGATAGGGCGGGGCGGGGGGTTGGCCGAATTCGTCAAAAAAGTCCAGAACATACGCTATCTCCAGCTTGTCCTGGGGGATAGGGAGGTTGAACCGGCGCACATCCTGGCGGGATTTGAAGCGAAATTCGTCGCACCAGTCGGCTTCGGCCTGGTTCTTGGGGTGAGGCCAAGGGGGGTAGTCGCTAAACTTTTCGAAATATTGACGGGCGAATTCCCGTTCCTGGTCGTTTTGCGGCCGACGGTGGCCGGCGCGGTCTTCCCAGTTCAATGGCGTAACCGCAACGGCCTTGTTGTGGACCTCGTCCAGGCGGTGTTGCAGATCCACCCAGCCATAGGGCCCCATGAATTGCTGCAGCGCGAAGCTATACGCCAGGATGGTGTAAAGGGTGATCAGGCCGCAGCAAATGCGAATCAGGCCCAGCATGGTCGGGTCAGCCGGGGTAAACCAGAACCGGTCCCACCCCTCCCGCCAGCGCGCCCACAGGCCGCCAGATGAAAGTTCCAGTCGCGGGTTCATGGGGCCTTCCAGGGAAGTCCTTTGCCGTCCACGTAAACGTCTTCTTCCGCCAAATACAGCCAACAATCATCGCGGGCGTGTTTGTGGAGATACGATTTAACTACAAAATTAAAGAGCCGTGTCTTTTCTTCGTAATCGATGTGCAGTGTTTTCAGCACCTTCAATGCCCCCTCCGGAACCAGGAACATGTCCTTCTTCTTCGGCAGGGGTGGGAATTCCCCTTTGGTTGCGTCAGCGAAGCGGGCGCGATCCTGCGCGTCGGGGATGTGGATTTTGACCAGCCCTACCGCCAGGGGTTTGCCGTCACGGAAGGAGGGTAAGAGCCAGTACAGCATGGGATCGTTCTTGTCCCACATTTTCCCTTCGGCGTCGAATTCTCCGAGGAAAAAGGCCCGGTAATTCTCGGGAAAGCGCACGTCCATGCCACGGATGTATTGGACCGGGGGAATGGGAAGCAGGTGGGTCAACTTGTAGATTTTGACGCGTTGAAATACCAGGTGGGGATTATCGGGATGCTTCATCCGCGCCACGTGCCGGGCGTAGGATTGCAACAAGTTTTTTATCGACTTGTTCGGCTCAAGGTACTGGTGTTCAAAAATATATGGATGGAAAGGGATCTCCATGTCGGATTTGGGAATCCCAACCAGGACCCCGCCAGTGGGAAGGATCTTCAAGCGGCGCTCGTAAAAAGGAAGCGGCTTTTGATTGGTAGGGTTAACAAACGTCACTGCGGGGCTCCCCGCCACCGCATTTTCCGTCAGGGCCAGCACCCGCTGATATTCCAAAGCCACCGGATACTTGGGGAAGCCGCGCTCATCGATGTCCGGAATCTTGACCCAGTGGTAATACACCGTCTTTGGTTCCTTGGGATCGAAGTAAGCCAGGCGGAACCACAAATAACTCGCCGGTCCCGGCTCGGGAGAATAGAAGTGGTAGGCGTTATTGAGGTACATGAATTCGAGATACGGCCGGTAGATACGGCCCCAAAGCTGGCCGATGACCCAGGGCGTCGGCGGCGCCGACAGGGCGGCGGTGCAGATGCCGCCGAAGTGCAGCAGGATCAGCCCGCTGACGACCGCCCGGCGCACGTTTTGCGGCACCACCAGCAGAGGGGCGGCCACAAAGGCCGCCAGCACCATCGCCGCCAGCAAAGTCCGCAAGGTGTCGGCTTCCTGGGGGGAATCCGGATTGAACAAGGCCCAGTGGGCGAAAAAACACGTGAGGCCGGCCAGGGTCAACAACGCCGAGCCTTCCTCGCCGCGCGTGAGCGATTCGCCGCGCTGCGACCGCCCCAGACAAACCGTGGCCGCCGTGGCGCTCATCGGCGCCAGCACAAACCACAACAGCACCAGTTGCCCCGGTTTCCAGTAAATCGCCTCGATCCCTACAATGCTGAGCAATAGTAAGGCGGTTACGCCTATGACCAGTAGACCATGAAACAATCCCACCGTTACAAGGATTAGCGCCTGAAATCCATTGGCCAGATAATGCGGAACCTCCGAGCCCAGCCGCAGATTCAAGCTGATGCCCGCGAACAACAGGCTCTGGCCGACCAGGAAAAAACGTAACCCGGAAAAATCCTCGGCCAGGACCAAGGCCCAAGCCAGGGCCGCGGAGGATACTCCGCCGAGCATCCAGAACCAGGGATTGGCCAAAAGCCAATCGTTGCCGGGGGCCGCTTTCCCGTCGCTGGCACTGTCGATGGCAGACATGGGGATGGTCCTTCTCTAATCCTCGCCCTTTCTCGTTAGAATACCCAATTTGCAGCCATTAACCACTTGAAAATGTGGCACGGTTCAAAAGAAGGAAACAACCTGACTCCCCGCCCGATCAATTTCGCGAATGCGTTGATCGGTACGGCCTGCGGCAATTTTTGGAGTGCGGCGTGCATCGCCGCTTTGGATCGAGGCGTTACACATCTTGGCCCAACCGATCCAAAGCGGCGATGCACGCCGCACTCCAAATTGCACTGAGGTCAAAACCGAAATTGCCGCAGGAAACAAAAGGTTTTAAAGCGATGGCGGGCAAAAGTTACCCACACGAAGACGCGAAGAGCCAATATGAATTGGCGTTCATTTTTTCGGTTGTCCCTTTTCCTTGGTCGCAACCCGGGGTAAGGGCACGCCCTGATCGGCGAGCCGTTGCAAGATTTCGCGTGCCTGCGCCTCTTGGCCGGCCGTTTGCAAGGCCCAGAAGTGGCGGTAGGCGATGTCCGCGCTGAGGGGGGCGGTTTTCCGCGAGATGGCCAGGCTCGTTTGCAGGATCGGGTCTTGCAGGTAGGCCTTGGCGACTCGGGCCGCTTGCTCCGGATGGGCCGGGCGCAGCATGGCCCAGGTCCATTCGTCGGCCTGTTCGGGCATCGCATCCGTATCTTTCTTGAGCAGGGCCAGCACGCGCTGCACGTCGGCGTGGGCCAGGCAGGCTTTCCGGGCCGGTCCCTCCTCAGCCAGGGCGATGGCGATGAGGTAATTCGTGCCGACGGAGCGTTTGCCTTGTTCGGCCAGAGCGGCAAAAGCCGGCTCTTGCTTGCTCAAGTCGCGGTGGGCGCGGAATAGCAAGGTGTTGATGACCTGGTTGCGGGAACCGCGCGACGGTGCCGCCTTATGTCCTTCTTCGGCCAGAGCGACCAGCTCGTCGTGGTTGACGGGGTCGCCGAGCCTGGCGGCGCCGAATTTCAGGTTGATCCAATTGAAAAGGGCCACCGCCAAGGTGGGGCCGCCGACTTTGCGGGCCTGGTGCAGTTCTTTTTCCAACCGTTTCGTGCGCGCGGGCAGTTCCTGGCGGCGCTTGTCGTCGTTTTTGCCCTGGTATTCTTCCAGCGTCAATTTCTTTATTTCGTCGAGGTCCAGCGGGGTTGCTTCCAGGCGTTTGTTCAAGGCCACCAGGCCGTCCTTGTTATTCAGGAAGGTGTACATGCCCGCCAAAGAACCCCACACGCGGGCCTTTTTCGGGGCCATGAGCTGAAGCCGTTCGAAATACTGGCGTGCCTTGGCGAAACTCGGATGGGCCGCCACTTGGGCAACCAGCTTGTCCCTGCCGGCCCGATCTTGGTAAAGAAATTCCAGGTGATGGTACCTTCCCATTTCGCGCAGGAGACCGAGATCGATGTGCTTGCCGGCCACGTCTCCCAGGCCCTGGACCAGGAGTTGATCGGCGATGTTGTGCAACAAGATGGTGTCCTCTTGCCGCTGACTGAGAGCTTTTTCCAGCAGGGCCAAGCCTTTGGCCACCTCCTGGGACTCGCCGGTGACTTGGTAAAGTTCAAAATGGACCAGGGCGCGGTTATTCAACGTCACGAAGGATTCGCGCTGATTTTCATAGAGTGCGATAGCCTTGCGAAAATGCTGGGCGGCTTCGCCATCCTGGCTGGCCTGCAATTCTTTCAGTCCCAAGGTGCTATGCAGGTCCGCCTGGTTCGCGGGATCGTCCGGATCTCCGCGTTTGAGCCAGAGGATTTTTTCCTCCAGCTCGTAGGACATGACCGCGCGCAGGCCAGCCAGGTAGTACTTGGTTTTGACATCGAGTTCTTTTTCGAAGCCCTGTTCCGCCAGGGCCTTGGCCTCGGTCACGGCCCCGACCTGGCGCAAGACCTGGACGACCTCGGCGGTGGCCTTGCCGGAGTTGCCTTCCCCGGCCAGAAACTCATCAAACAGCTTGCGGCCCTGGACCTGCTTGCCGAGCCAGTAATACACCTGGCCGAGGCGGAATCCGCCGATCTGCCCGGCGGCCCCGCGAACGGCGATAAATGTTTTTTCCGCTTTTTCCAGGTCCTGGCGGCGGTCGTCGGCATCCGCCTGCCCCTGGGCCCGATGAAGCAGAACCATGCCCAAGTCCAGGGCCACGGGCACAACGCGATTTTCTTTTTGGATATCGGCCTGGGCAGCTTTCAAACGGGGATGGTCCTTGAGCCGGTTATTCAGATACTCGTTCACCATTTTCCTCTGGGTGGCTTTGTCGGCGCGGTCATAGCCACCATAGTCAAAACCAGAGGCCTGCCCTTTTTTTAACTCCTCAATGACATTCTTTTCTTCATCCTGGTTAGCGGTCAGCCAGTTCTGTTCCGCCTGTTGATACCTCTTGAGGCGTTCTTCCGCATACGGCGCCAAAAGGGGGTACGCCTGGTCAAATTTGCCTTTGTGGGCGTAAAGCTGGCCGAGAATGCGGGCGCCTTCGCGGTCGCCGAGTTTCTTGCCGTGCGGGCCCAGCAGTTTTTCGCACCTGTCAAATTCCCTGCGGCTTTCGTGGATCAAGGCCAGTTCGGAGATCAGGTCCAGGTCATCGGGGTTTTTGGCCACCAGCTTTTGCAGGAGCGGAAAGCGAAACGTATCCAGCTCCTTACCATCAGGCGCCAGGTAAGCCACCAGGTCGATGAGCTGCAGGGCGGCCTTGGGGTCTTTGTCGGCCTGGTGCTGGGCCAGGGTTTGGCCGCGACCGAACAGGCGATCGATCTGGGGGCCGGCCTTGTCCAGGTCGATGGCGATGCGCAGCACCCTGGCGGCCTCCGCGGGCTGTTCCTTGGCCGCCGCCGAATCCAGCAGTTCGCCGAGTTTCCGCAAGGCGGCCGGCGAATGATTCGGTTCGCGCGAGTGCACGACCTGGCGATACAATTCGGCGGCGGCGCCGAGCTGGCCGTCGGCGGCCAGCCGGTCCGCCTCGGCCACTTTGCGCCCCATCTGGTATTCCGGCTTGCGGGTGTGGTTGACCCATAGGCCTATCCCGATGCCCACCGCGAGCAGCAGCGGGAACACCAGGTTCCACGCCTTGGCCAACGCCGACAGCGGCACCCGCCCGAGAAAGTACCAGCCCGCCGGCGCGTCCGCCACCCGGTACGCCTTTACCGCGAAAAGGGGGATGAACAAGATGCAGAAACATTGCGTCTTGACGTAGGTGCCCGTCTCGGCGTCGAAGTCGCGCCGGCCGTACGCCGAAAAACCGATGCCGTTGACCGTCGTCAGGGCCGGCGGCCCGGACACCGGCGTCATGTCGGGAAATTTTTCCTGCAGGGGGTCGTTCATGGCCAAACCCTTTCCCAGTCAAACGAAGTAGCAAGCACATTCCCTGTGCCGGTAGCGAACGGCACACGGAGTGTGCCTGCTACCATCCTGATGAGAACGCCGACATGGTACCTTATGGCGGCACGAATGTCGATTGTCTATTTTTGGTGAGTAGTGAATGGTGAGTGGTTTCCCCCGCTCCCTGACGGTCGCGGCTCTGTCACTTACCCCTGAATCACAACCCCCACTCACCACTCACCCGCCACCAGGCGAAAAGCCAGGCGGCGGCGCTTCGGATCGACGGCATAGTCGGAAAAGTGGAGTTCCAGCAGGGGGTCGCGGTCAGTTTTCACTTGAAATTGTATCACCTGATGCTGATTTGCTTTCAGCGGAAAAGTTTCCAGAATCTGGTTTCCCTGGCGGATGGTCAGGGTCATGTCCCTGGGAGGAAAGCCGGCCAGGTGGATTTCTCTGGTGGTATGGGGTGGTAAGGAAACCCGGCAACTGGGCTCGAGCCAGTTATCGGGCCAAAGTCCCTGAACGCCTTTGGTGTGGCTGTGCCCGCGACCGGCTCCGAGGAGACCGCCTTTTACGGCTCGGCCAAGGGCCCGGCAAAAACCCCACACCGAGCGGTGGCTATGGTCCCACTTGTAATGCAGGCGGACCAGGAGGGAGAACAACGCGGGCCAGCGCCGGAAAATCCGCGGCCAGCCGTGCCGGCGTTCATGACACAAATAGTGCCACAAGCCCCAATAGTAGCCGTAACCCACGTATCCCCCCCTGGCCATGCAGGTCCGCAAGATTTCCTGAAACATGGCGAATCGCCCGGACATGGTTTTGTTCGCGGGGTACATGCGGGCGCAGGCCAGGCAATCGGGGATATGCCGCAGGTTGCCGCCCGCCTGGGCGATGCGGATCCAGTAGTCGTAATCCATCACATAATGCAGGTTTTCCTGGAAAGGGCCCACCCGGCCGGCGATGCTCCTCCGCCAGAAGGCGGCGGGCTGGCAGATACAACACTCTTCCATGAGCCGGGCGAAGGAATAGTCCGAGGTCCGGTATTGGCCGGTAATGCGATCGTCTTCATCGATATAGTGGGCCTTGCCGTACACCAGGTCCCAGTCGGGGTGGCGTTGGAAATAATCCACGACCGTGGCGATGGCCCCCGGCAAAAGCACATCGTCGGAATTGACATAAGCGTGGATGGCGCCGCGGGCCCGGGCAAAGCCTTTGTTGAGAGCATGCGATTGGCCGCGGTCGGGCTCGGAAACCCACGTCAGCCGGTCGCCGTACGATTGCAGGATCGCCAGCGAATCATCCGTCGAGCCGCCGTCGCTGACGATGTACTCGATATGGGGATAATCCTGGCTCAGAATGCTGTCGAGGGTGCGGCGCAGGAACCGGCCCTGATTGTAGGAAGGCGTGACGATGGAAACCAGGGGGGGATC
>CAZFGM010000388.1:0-7137 GCA_964518515.1 uncultured Alcaligenaceae bacterium
TTTAACCCGCTAACTCGACCTCGGCATTTTTCCATTTCAGGCTGAACCAAAACAACACAACGCCAAGGCCTCCAGGTGCCATTTGGAATAGTAACCCCACGCCATTGGGCCTTTTTCAACAAAATGCAGCCAAGAATCCAAAAGCCAAAATATTTTCCAGCCGACATCACCGACTACGAGTTGGCGCAACGCTCCATCGAGGACACCGATCGCAGCACCACACAAAGCACCAAGGAACGCGGATCGCAATAGGAAATAGTTTCGGCGGCGAACTGGCGAAGAGCATTGAGATGCCAGCAAACTTTGCGATACGCTGCCGCTCGCCGAACAGGAGTTAGGGGTGAATATTTTTCTCGCGATTTCCAAAGCGCGTAAGGTAAAGAAACCTCCAAAAAACAAAAAAATTGTCAGGCACGCCAACCCCTTTATCCGACCAGAATCTTTAATGTTCGGCCAAATGATTGCTAGGCAAACTAAGGTAAAAATTGCCAGAACCAAATAAAACACTGGAGCCAGAAAAGGAGCAACGCGTCTCATGAGTCACCCGGCAATCACAGTTACGCCGCCGCCGCCGCCCGCGCTTCCTTCGCCTTCTCCGTCATGCCCAACATGCTCAAAAAGAAGCTGCCGAATATCGTCTGCACGCCGAGGACCATGAGGGTGAAGCCCCACAGGGCGTAACGCAGGGTGGTTTGCACGTCGAGCGGTCCCCAGTTCTCCTGGCTCCATTGCACGATTAGCCAGATATTCAGTGCCAATCCGCCGAGAAGAAGGGCAACACCGGCCAGCACGCCGCGCTCGAGGTACACGTGATCGAAGACGCGCAGCGCGAACGTATCGGCCGGCAAGATTCCGCTGGTCCAGCCGTGTATCTTGGCGAACGCCCCCAGCCACAGCACCTGGAACCCCACGACCAGACATAGTGCGCCCAGCAGCATGGTGTGCACGTCGAAGACCACACCGCCGATCGCCCGCGGCCCCGGGGTCAGCCAAGCCATAAGGCCCAGGCCCCCAGCAAGGAGCAGGCTACTTGGAATCAGATACAGCCACAGGGGACACATGAGCAGGAGGAAACGTAGATGCCGCCAGCCGTCGCGGAAGCTGCGCAGGTGCGGCGGGCGGTCCCGGCCGTCCGGGTGCAGCGTGATCGGCACTTCGCTGATTTTCTGCCGCAGCAGACTGGCCTTGACCACCATCTCGCTGGCGAACTCCATGCCGGGCGTGGTGAGGCGGAGGCGTTCGTAAGAATCCTTGCGGAAGCCGCGCAGGCCGCAGTGGGCGTCGCCGATCGGCGTTTTGAAGAACAGGTTCAGGATGCCGCTCAGCACGGGGTTGCCGACGTAGCGGTGCAGCCAGGGCATGGCGCCTGGCTTGATGCCGCCCTTGAAGCGATTGCCCATGACCAGCTCGTCGCCCTGGCGCAAGCGCTGAATGAAAGGTTCCAGCTCGTTGAAATCGTAGGAATCGTCGGCGTCGCCCATGATGACGTATTTGCCGCGGGCGGCGTCGATGCCGCCTTGCAGGGCGCTGCCGTAGCCCTTGCGGGCCACCGGCACCACGCGGGCGCCGTGCTGGCGGGCGATTTCCTGGGACCCGTCGCTGCTGCCGTTGTCGGCGACCACTACTTCGCCATGCACCCCCAGGCGTACCAGGCAAGCCCGGGCCTTGGACACGCACCGGCCCACGGTGCGGGCCTCGTTCAGGCACGGCATGACCACGCTGACTTCCGGGTCTTGGCCGTTCGTTTCGACCGCAGAGGCATCGGGGAAAGTTGCAAGCATGGACCGGCCTCGCCAGGAGGAAACCCGGACGAAGGCCGTTCCCTGAGCCCGGCTTCCCCGCCCGCTGCACAAACATAGGTCATGGCAGCCGGGGTAGCAAATGGCGAGATTGAGAGCGGGCCAAATTTTTTTCACGGAGGCGCTTGGTAATCCCCGTGCAGGAATCCCGAATCTTTCGGCGGATTGTAGGATACATCCAAATCCGGCGTTTCCAGGCGGCGGTGCGCGCGGATGCGGGATTCCAGGACCCAGTCGAGAATGCCGCCTGTAAGCAAGGTCCGCTCGACAGGGTAGGGTGGCCGGCCGGTGTTCAGAAAATTTTCGATGTGCAGGCTCAAGGCTTCCAGAAACGCCGCCCCCGGCGGCGGCGGAAGGTAAAATAGCGTGGACACCGGGCGTTTCTCTCCATCCACGCCGGCGGCGAAAGTAGTGTCGTCCACGTGGCCGTTCAGCATCAGGACGGTGGCCCGCAAGCCATCGCGGTAGTCCAGCACAAAGGCGACCGGGCCGCGCGGGAAAGACGGCCGGTTGGCGGGCGGCAGGAAATGCCGGCAGTTGCTGCGGACGTCGCCGACGTTGCGCGACGGGCTGCGGCCCAGGGCGTGCTCCACAAGCTCCCACGACCACACCCCGGCGTCACCCGCCTTCCACACCGCGTCGCCTTCGAGGCAGGTCACCGCCCGGACGCCTTGTTGGCCGCGCGTGCGGCGTTCGAGCATGCACTGCAACGCTTCCAGGGCGTGGATGCCGAAGATTTCCAGCTCGCCGCGCGACACGACCAGGGCCGCGCGGATGCGGGCGCCCAGCGGCAATTCCAGCTCCGGCCGGCGCCAGGTGATCGGCAAGCTCGAGCCGGCGTACAGCGGAAAGGTAAGGTTGCGGGCGGTGGCGGCCATCGCGAAAGCACCCTTGCGATCGTAATACAGGTGCTTGTCGATAAAGACGGGCACGCTGCGGCCGGACTTGCGAAACACTTCCACGATCCGCTGAAACAGCTCGTAGCGGGGATAGAGCTTTTGGCCCTTGGCGTTGTACGGATAGTCGCCGTGCTCGCCGATGAGCAAAACGCCGTCCACGGCCAGCTTGTCACCGCCCAGGGTCAAAGCGCCGGCCACGTCGGCGTGCAGGGAGAAGTTGTGCTCTTTGGCCAGTTCCCGGCTCAGGTCATCCTTGCGTTTGGGTTGATCGACGTACATGCCGGCGACGGCCCAGTCGGGATGATGGAAGCGCCCGCCGCGCAGATAGCCGTGCAGGAACCGGCCGCAGATGTGGTAGGCGTGGGAGAGATAGTGATAGGCCGTGGTGACGACGCCGAGGCGCCGGCGTGGCTTTTCCGTGCGCGTCGGCGGTTGGACGCGCGGCCCCGGCTGCGGCTTGGGCGGTGCGTCGCCGCGGACGGCGCCGGCGGCAACGGCCCCGGCGTGCAAGAATTGGCGACGAGAAAGGTTGGTTACCATGATCGATCCTTTCCGTTTAGCGGGGAGCCGAAGGCGACCGCGGATGGAATATCATTCGGCCACAGGCGCTTGTCCCAGCCACTCGCGGCGGGTGCGCCGCGCCTGGATCAGCTCGGCGCCGAAAAACATTATCTGCGACGAGTAGTACACCCAGATCAGAAAGACCACCACCGAGCCGGCCGCCCCGTACATCGAGATCGTGCTGGAATAGGCCAGGTACAACCCGAGCAATGTCTTGCCCACCGTGAATAGCAAAGCGCAGATGGCCGACCCGTACCACACGTAGCGCCAGGCGATCCGCTGGCCCGACAGCACCCGGTAGACCGCGGCAAACAGCAGCGTCAAAAACAAAAACGAGACCCCCATTTCCACGTATCGCCAGGGAAGGTTCACTTCCGGCATGGCTTTCTCCAGCATCTCGGCCAAAACCGGCAAGGCGGTGCTGATGCCCAGCGACGCGAGCAGCAATACCCCCGTGACCAGGACCATGACAATCGCCAACAGATAATCCAGCAGGATACCGAGAAAGCTGTTGCCGTGCGGCGGCTGGAGTTTCCAGATTGTGCACAGGGCCCCGCGCAGGTGCAGGAAGATGCCCAGAGCGCCGATGATCAGAACGGCCAGGCCCACGACCGTTGCCCAGGTGCCGGTTTGCGGCCGGGAGGCCTCCTGAATCAGCGCCTGAATGGCCTGGGCGGTGTCGAGGCCCAACACTTCGGCCAGATGCTCGACCACCTTGCCCTGGGCGGCGTCCGCGCCGAAGATCAACCCCGCCAGGCGAATGGCGATGAGCAGCAGCGGGGCGATGGAAAACAAGGTGTAATAGGCCAGGGCCGCACCCAGCCGCGAATCCTTGTTTTCACCCCACTGCAAACAGGCACGCCAGAGGATGCGCAAGCTGGTTTTCATGGCCGGGACCTTTTCGGGAATTCAAGCCCGCAGGCGAGTCTTCGAGCCTGCGGGTTCTGTTTACCCCGCAGGCTCGAAGACTCGCCTGCGGGCTTGAAATGACCAGGTCATTTTTTCCCCACCGGCAGCCACTGTACGGCGTCGGCAATGACGAAGCCATCGGCGCCGTCGTTGCGAATTTCCACCCAACCCTGGTCACCCGCGGAAAAATCGAAAACGCCCAGGCGAAACCCTTGGTTGTTCTTCAGCGCCTGCCGCTGGTTGACCCGGATCGCCTTTTCACCGTCGGCGCCGTGGACAACGACCAGGGCGTTGCTCGCCCGGTTGGCGTGAGCGGCGTAGAACAGGCGCACCTCGTACTTTCCGGCCGCCGGCAGCTTCGGCGTGAAACGAATGCGCCGCTTGCCCTGCTCCTGGTTGTTGTCGTGCAAGTAGCTGTCGCCGACAAAGGGACCTACCGAAGCGGAAGCGACCCAGGTCCCCGTCTTCGTCGCCTGCGTGTCATCCACGTTGATGCCCGGCAGCTTGGCGGGGTCCAGGCCGCGCGGCGGAGCGGCGGACTTGATCTCCTCGGGCGAAAGCACTGCTTTCTGGGCCCGCAGCTTCTTTTGCAGCTTGGCGATGCTTATTTCGTAGACAAAGTGCTTGTCGTCAATGGCCAGGCAGGCGGCGACTCCCGAGGCCTGACCGAGGATCATGAACACCGGCTCCATGCGGATGGTGCCGTAAGCGACGTGCGAGGCCGACACGCACACCGGCACCAGGAGATTGCCGCACTGGCCTTTCCTCGGCACCAGACAGCGATACGGAATGGCATAGGCCGGCACGCGGATCTGGAAATCGCCCTCGTTGAGGGCGAAGCCGTCGGCCGTGGCCACGCGCTGCACGTGATGGGAATCGGTGTTGTACGAGCCCAGGCCGACCGCGTCTTCTTTGGTGCGCTTGTCCATGATGTCGGCCTGGGTCATGACATATTCGCCGACCATGCGGCGGGCCTCGCGGATGTAGAGCTGCGGCGGCCAGCCGGCGGTATCGCCGTGCTCGCCCTTGGACAGTCCCCAGGTGTTGACTTCGTCTTGCAGTTTCTTGGGCACGCGCGGATCGTGGGCCAGGAAGTAAAAGAAGCCCTGGGTATAATCTACGTGATCGTCGAAGATGCGTTTGCGGGCCTTGTCATCGCCATCGGGATAATCCCAGTTGGCGCCGATGTGGTCGGTGGAGATGGGGCCGTTGTTGTTGGTGTCGGTCTTGCCGTTGGGGAGCTTGACGGGATTGCAAAGCTGGCCGAACTTCACGTCGGGCCGTTTCTCCAGGTAGCGCGCCAGCAGCTCAAAGCGTTTGGGATCGTAGTTTTTCGGCTTGGGCCAAGGGAGGCGCAGCTCGGGCCGCTGCGTCAGGCACAGCCGGAAATTGTAGGCTTGCACCTTCTTGTCCCCAGCCCCCGGTTTCCCGAGAGGACCAGGTTGAACGAACGGCAGCAGCTTGTCCTTGTCTTCGAAAGCTGAGATTTTGACGGGCCACTGGTGGAACTTGCTGAAGGCCTGCACGCCGGCCAGCGATTCGTTGTATTGCTCACGGCTTTCGCGGCCCACGGTGTAGTTGACGCCCACCTTGGCCATGAGGTCGCCTTCATAGCTGGCGTCAATCCAGATCTTTCCCAGGACCAAACGACCGGGAATTCCCACGTCGATGATAGTTGTTCCGGCCTGATCGTTTTTCTTTCGTACGCCCAGGAGCCGGCCATTGAACAGCACGTTGATTTTGGCCTCGCGCAGCATCTGCTCGAAGATGTTTTTGGCCACGTGCGGCTCGGGACGGAAGCCGTCGGAGCAATCCTTCACCTGGTCCGATTTCGCGCCGTACTTTTTGACGTAGTAATCGCGGACGCGGTTGAAGAATTCGCGGGAATAGCCGGCGATGGCGGCGCGATTGCCGGTGTCGGTGGCGCACAAGCCGCCGGTGATCATGCCCCCCAGGTTCCAGCCCGGCTCGATCACCAGAACCGACTTGCCCTCGCGGGCCACGGTGACGGCGGCGATGATTCCCGCCGGCGTGGCCCCGTAAACAACCACATCCGCCTCGTGAGCCTGAGGCTGAGCCCTCGCGACGGATGGTCCGGCCCCGACCGGAATCAAGACCAACAGCGATATTCCGAGAAAGAAGACAGTCCGCATGGAGTTTCTCCACTTTACCACTCCCACAACGCCAGCAGCGGCGCGGGATCGGAAAGATCGGCCAGGACCAGGTCCGGCGCGGCGGTCGTCAACTCATCGACCGAATGCCAGCCGGTGGCGACCGCCACCGAGCGCACGCCGATGGCGCGTGCGCACTGCACGTCCAACGGCGTGTCGCCCACGACCCAGATCCGCTCCGGCGGCACGGGAATCGGCAAATGATGGCGGACCGCCACGAGCGCCGCGCGGGCCACGTCGTCGCGGTCGAGATGTTCGTCGCCGAAGCCGCCGAAGCCGAAATGATGATTCAGACCGTAATGCCCCAGCTTGGCCCGAGCGCCGGCGCGGACGTTGCCCGTCAACAGGCCCAGGGCAAAACGCCCCGCTTGCGAAAGGTATTCCAAGAGCGACGCGATTCCTGGCAAAACCTTTCCCTGATGGGCAGCCAGGCAACCGGGCAGGCGCCGCAAATAACCGGCGAGCAGGCGCTGCCAGTTCTCCTCCGTATCGTCGAGGTCATGCAAATGAAACAAATCGCGGACAATGGCGCGATCGGTGCGGCCGCTGTAGGGGACCTGGCCGCGCAAGCCGACGGCGAATTCCTCGGTCAGAGCCGTTTCGATAGCCGCCTTGCCCGCGCCGCCGCTGGACAACAGCGTGCCATCGATATCGAAAAGGCAAACGTGCATGGGGCCATTATACAGGGGGCGCCGCCTGAATTTCCCTGGTTTTCTCCCTGGAATGTATACCCCACGCGGCGCAAATTGAGGCATTTCATTATAGGGGTAGGGAGGAGCGGTTGATTCGCTCCCCCCT
>CAZFGM010000389.1:0-2181 GCA_964518515.1 uncultured Alcaligenaceae bacterium
TTAGTGAAGCCGCGCTCATGGTAGGACGTTGCTTGCGGGCCTGTCAATGCAAAAAAGCAGTAGCCAAAGAATCGGGAAGGAGAGTCCTTAACGGGCTTGGGGGGCCTCCTTTTCTTTTTTGAAGAAATACACGCGATTCCCTTCGATGCGCGGATTGGGATCGGCCACCCACAAAACGGGTTCGGAAAAGGTGGCGCTCAAATCGTATTTCTCGTCGTAAGTCAAATCGCGGGGATACATGGCGTTGGCGAAATGAACGCGGGGGTCCATCAGGCCGGCGATGGTGGCGGCGGCGACCGTGTTTTCCGAACAGACCCATTTGTCGCGGTCCAGAGTCGTGCGGGCAAAGAGCAAGTGCCGGAGGCCGTAACGGCAGTGGAACGGAGTTATCTGCAGGGCCAACCGGCCCACGGCAAAGTCCTTGCCTTCCTGGGCCAGCGCGAAACGGGTCAGGTCGGCCGACTGCTGGCCGGACAAGGGCTGGCGCGGGCGGCGCATCAGAATGGACCCCGGATAGCTGGCCAAGCGCGGCAGCACCGGAACGATGGCCACTTGCGTGAACGCCCGCGGCGTGGAATTCGGGCCGACCTCGAGGATGGCCGGCGTTCCCTCGGGCCGGGCGATGACGATGGCGGAGTGCATGGGCGTTCCGCTGCCCACCATTTTGAAGGCCAGGGTGATTTTCGGGTTTAAACAGTCGTACAGCAAAAGATCGCCGGGCTGGGGAAAATAAGGGATGACCTGTAATTGCCAGCAGCCTTGAGGGCCACAGATCGGGACGACCAGGTACCCAGCCTGTTCCTGGCCGCAGGGCTTGGAAAGGTGCGCGGCTTGGTCGAACTTTGTCGGGGGTGCGGCAAACGGATGAGCCGCCACCGCGGTGGCCAGGACTGCCAGCGCCGTCAACGGGGCCAGCATCCCGGTTACAAGGCTCGCGCTCCGGCCCTTGCGGTTCATCTTGGTCCCTTCCGGATTTGACCGGTTCCTTGGCGAGGCGCGCACACCTCCCCCTCACCCATACTTTCGGAACGTGGAGAAGTTTTGATGACGGTTTGCTCGGGGAAGCCAGGCCATAACTCTCGCGGGATCGGCACAGGCGGCAAAGTTGGAAAAATCGTTGTTTCTTACTTTACCTACATTGCCGTGCCCGATGGCCCGGAAAAAAAAGCCCGGGGGCTTCGTTAGGCTTGCTATCTTCCTTCCGTTCGCACTTTTTTTTTCCCAAAACCCAAGGTTCACGACATAACCAGAGCGCCTGCGGCGGCGGATTGGGGTAGGCTTTTGCCAGAAGGTACCGCACCGAGGATTCCCACCCGCCGAAAGGAGTCGCCATGAAAGCGACCTACCCCTGCCTGGGTTCGCTTCTGTGGATTGGCTTGACCGTCTCTCCCAGTTACAGCGATTATTTTATTTCACCGGTGTTCAAGACGCCGACGCCGCACGCGGCGAATGCGTGCGGTCCAGGCTTTTACACGATGTGCCCAAACGGAACCGCCTTCGGGCCCAATTACAATGTCCGGCCGCCGTTCGAACCGTTCAACGGTCATCTGCCGGACGACATCGGCAAGTTCATCATGGCGGGACGAAGTCCGACCCGTCCATGCTCCTATACGGGACCGCGTTACCCTGGATCCGGGCTGGGTTATGGACCGGGGAGAATAGGGATGGTTCCAGGCCCGTTGCCATTTGGTCCTGGCGGTATGGTCCCGGGGCCTGGAGGGATGCTCGGACACCCGTATGGAATTGGTGGCCTAGTTCCCGGGCCAGGTGGCCATGGATATGGGCCTCATGGTCCGGGCATGGGGCCTGGCCTTTCCTATATGACGCAAGGACCAGATGGTAAATGGTATGCCCCTGGCGGTATGCCGATGGGTCCCGGCGGCCTGACCTTGGGACCGGACGGCCATTGGTACCCGGGTCCGTTTGGCTTTGGGCCGAGTGGCCCGATGGCCGGTGGGATTCCCGGCTTCGGTCCGGGGATGCCTGGCTATGGCCCGATGGCCGGTGGGATTCCCGGCTTTGGTCCGGGGATGTCTGGTGGCTACGGCCCGATGGCCGGCTTCGGTCCGGGGATGCCTGGCTACGGCCCGATGGCTGGTCCCGGTGGAATGCCCGGCTTTGGTCCGGGGATACCTGGCTACGGCCCGATGGCCGGTCCTGGAGGGATGCCCGGCTTTGGTC
>CAZFGM010000389.1:2281-7129 GCA_964518515.1 uncultured Alcaligenaceae bacterium
CTGGCTTTGGCCCGATGGCCGGTCCTGGAGGGATGCCCGGCTTTGGTCCGGGCATTCCTGGCTATGGCCCGATGGCCGGTGGGATTCCCGGCTTTGGCCCGATGGCCGGTCCCGGTGGAATGCCCGGCTTTGGTCCTGGGATACCTGGCTACGGCCCGATGGCCGGTCCTGGAGGGATGCCCGGCTTTGGTCCTGGGATACCTGGCTTTGGCCCGATGGCCGGTCCTGGAGGGATGCCCGGCTTTGGTCCGGGCATACCTGGCTTTGGCCCGATGGCTGGAGGGATGCCCGGCTTCGGTCCGGGGATACCTGGCTACGGCCCGATGGCCGGTCCTGGTGGAATGCCCGGCTACGGTCCGATAGCTGGTCCCGGTGGGATGCCTGGTTTCGGCCCCATCCAGCCTGGCTACGGCCCGATAGCCGGTCCCGGTGTGCCCGGCTTCGGTCCGATCCAGCCGGGGATGCCTGGGTACGGACCGATGGCGACCGGTCCTGGTTTGGGAGGGATGCCCGGCTTTAGCTTGAACATACCCGGCTATGGCCCCATGCCCGGGGGAATGAACGGCGGAATTCCCCGCGGAGTTCACCCCTATTGGCCGGGCCAAGTACCGGGTTCACCCTATGGGATGCCGATTCCTGGTTTCGGCCCGGGATCGTTACCTTCGCCCGGATACGCCCTGGGTCCGATTGGTTCCCCGGCACCCGGATACGCCATGGGTCCGATTGGTTCCCCGGCACCCGGATACGCCATGGGTCCGGTGGGGCTGCCCGCGCCCGGATTCGGCATGGGTCCGGTGGGGTTGCCGGCGCCCGGGTATGCCCTGGGACCGATGGGATTACCGGCGCCGGGGTATGCCCCCGGACTACCGGCCCCGGGATATACGCCGAACCTGCCGAACGTGGGTTACGAGCCGCCCGCGGAAAAGCCCCAGCAACCGACCTTCCTGATCCATCCCTACACGCGCAGCCCGCGCGATTTCTTCATGTGGGGCGAAATGCAGGACGAACAACTGGTGCGCGAGAGCCGCCCGGCCTTGGTGCCCTGAGCAGGGCTCTGTTTCCTGGACGCCCCGTTCGTGTTTGCTAAGATGATCGACGGGCAAAGGAACCCTCCATTCGGGTCGAAAATGAAATTCACAGGAACCATCATGCGCAACGGCCGAGCAATCGTTCGGGGAGTCAACATCAACCTTCGCGTTCACGGCACCCGTTGGTCCGGCGAGCTTCAGCTTCCCAAAGGTACAACCCTTTTCTCGGGAGGCTATGAGTTGCACCTCAATGATCGGCGGGCAGGAAGGATCACGATCGGTGTTATCGATGGTGAGATCGCCTTTTTTGACGGTGATGGAGACTTGTATAAACACTGAACAGACCAAGCGCGAATGAGCATTCTCGAAGAGCTGCCGCAGCCAAGTGAGGGCCAGCTCATCTTTTTGCCGTCGCCTCCAGCTCGGTGATCCGCCGGCGCAGCTCTTCCGGGATGGGCACCTTCTGCTCCCGGGCATAATGATACGTCACCACCGTCCCCTGCCCTTCGGTCACTACCACCTGTTGCTGGTGGCTGACGATGCGATGTTCCAGCACGAAGCGATCTTCTTCCAGGGAAAGAACGCGGGCGGCCACGGAAATCGTGTCCGGATACGTCAACGGCCGGCGAAACCGCGCCTGCGTGGCCGCCAGGATCGGACCGATGCCCGTTTCCTTCTCGAAAGCAAACCAGTCCAGTCGGCGAAAATATTCCAGCCGGGCGTTTTCGAAATAGCGAAAGTAAACCACGTTGTTCACGTGCTGATACGAATCCATCTCTCCCCAGCACACCGGCACTTCGAGAACCACCGGAAAGCCGGCGAGCAGGCGGTCGATTTTTGTTTTTGGTTTTTCGTTTGCCGACATGCGAATTCCCCGAAACAGGCGGTCATTTCTCTTTCGGCAAGTATACCGCAAAGCCGCTGGCCAATCTCCCGGTCAAATATTTCCACGACAATTACCGGGGATTGGCCTAACCGATTCCGTGGAGTAAAAATGACTTTGAGGAGGTGGACTGGAATTGTCCCAGGATTTACCCGAAAAAAGCCAGGAGCAGATAAAAAAGGCCGGGTTGCCGAGCGACGGCCAGGTGCATTTTGTTCCACGCTTGGCGACGAATCGAAAGGGACAGCCGATTATCGAAAAAGCTACCGTGCAATATGGGCCAAGGAAAGGCAAACGTGGATATGTCGATACGAGTGGTCGGATTTTGAATCAGGGATAGGGCACACGCGGGGGACCCAGAGCATTGGGATGTCCAGCTTGTGGCCAACGTTCGTGATCCAACGCCGGCCCAGCATATTCGCAATGGGCTGGCTCAGCGCCAACCGGCGGCCTGACGCCTTGTGGCAAACCTGGCGCGCTTGAGCATTCCGCCATCCTGGTCACGCGCAATAGCAAAGACTTTCAGCGGGTTCCGGGTTTGGTTATCGAAGATTGGTCGGTGTAGATTCGCCTGGGCCAGGGCCGGCGGCAGAAGGTACCTATTGGCCCGGCGGTTCGCTGCCGGCCGAAACGACCGGTGCCGGCAGGACCCGCGGTCCTACCTTTTCTTTACTTGAAGTAGTCGTTAGTAAACAAGGCGTTTCAGCCGGGGTGGCGGCGGCGGAGGAAGGGCCGGTTTTGTCGGGCCCGGGCGCGGCGCGTCCTTCAGTTCCTTGTGCAACATCTCGGCGTGCGCCGGCGTGGTGACGAACAGCCCACCGTTCAGCACGACCACCTTGAGCTGGACCATCTCGGTCACCATGCCCAATGCGGCATCAACAGTGACGTCATTGCGGAAGGTTACGGTGATAGCCGTTCTAGCCTTAGCACCGGCTCGGGGATCGAGCACGAGGCTGGCGCCACTCTGGTACGAAAATTCTTGCAGCACCTTTTCCAGCGGCGTCCGTGTAAACGCGCCGCAAAATTTCGTTTGCAATAAATGCGCGGGCGTAGCCAGCTTGGCCGGGACGATTTCCACGGTGGCATTGCGCACCAAAAAAGTGGCTTCCACCCCTTCCACCTGGGCCAGGGCCAATCGCAAGGCCGCGGCCAGGGACATCTTCCGCGGAAAGGCAGGGAAGCGAATCACCTGGTCGGAGATGCTGACGTTCTTGACCATTTTCTTGAAGGCTTCTTCATTCACCAGGATCGGCACATCTTTTCCTTGGGCGGTGAATTTTTCGCAAATCAGGCCCAGCGCTTCCTTCAGCGTAAGCCCGGGGTTGTGGAAATCCTTCATGTCCATGCTTTCGTTCAGAAGGCGAATGAGCGCCCGGGTTTCCACTTCCCCGGGAGTATCTCCGGGCGCCTTGCCGAAAAAGCCCAGGAAAACCAGGACCGCCAGACTGTAAGCCTTCATGACAATACCCCCGAAAAATAGAAAGGTCCCAGGCCAAGAACAGCCGATGGGAAATGTCGTTCTTTTCGAGTGTAACCCGTCGGGAGGGGAAAGGCCAAGAAGAAAAAAACCTAAGACGCATCGCGCGGATATTCGGGTCCCGCGAAACCGCTGAGCGAGCTACATTGCGCCCGATGGTGGGTTGAGTCAGGTTACGGGTTCATGCTGACGGGTTCCGCGAGGGAGCGCCTCCGCGGAACGGCATTGCTCACCGGGCGGGTGAAATGCTAGCATGGCGTTTTCGTTTTCCCGGACGTTCACGGAGGAACCGTTCATGCGGGTGGCCCTGGTGAGTTACAATGCCCAGGCCGGCGATGCCATCGGCCAGCAGGTGGCGGACAAGCTGGCGTTCTTTCGCGACCGCGGCGCCCAGGTGCGGGTCCTGGTGCAGTCGGCCCAGCAGCTCCATCCCGCCGTGCGTCCGTTTGCCACGGTTGTGCCTTCGGTTCCCCAAGGCGAAGGATGGCGCTACCTATCTTCCGCGGACCTGGCCGTCGTGGAGTTCGGGCAGTTTTATGAGCTGCTGACGCTTCTGCCGCTTCTTGGTAGCAGGCACGCTCCGCGTGCCGTTGCCGGGCGGAGCGTGCATGGCAGCAACGGCACGCGGAGCGTGCCTGCTACTTCGCCGCGCATCCTGCTGGATTATCATGGCGTGACCCCACCGGAACTCTGGGGCCAACACAACCGCGCGGCCCTGGAAAAAGGGATCGAGCACCGCGGCCTGGCGTGGTGCGCCGACGCCGCTCTGGTCCACAGCCGCCTCACCCGCCGCGAGTTGGTCGATGCTTGTCACTTCCCCGCCGAGCGCGTTTATCAACTGGGGTATGCCATCGATGCGGATTTATTCTGTCCGGGAGCGGCCGAGAAAGATTTGCGCAAAGAACTGGGCCTGGCAGATGCCACGCTGCTTTTGTACGTGGGCCGGCTGGCGGCGAACAAAGGCCTGCCGGTGCTCGTCGAGGCCCTGGCCCGGTTACGAGACCTCACGCCCGCGGTTCATGCCGTGGTGGTCGGTAAAACCAATGACCTGTATCAGGACGAGAAGAATCGCTCCCAGGACCTGGCCAGGCGCTTGGGGGTAACCGATCGGCTGCATTTTGTCGGCCCCAGGACGGGAACCGCTTTGAGCGACGCCTACCGCAGTGCCGATGTGTTCGTCACCCCGTCGCGCTGGGAAAGCTTCTGCATCCCGGTGGTGGAGGCCATGGCGTGCGGCATTCCGGTGGTCGCCGCCCGATCCACGGCCTTGCCGGAAACGGTGGGCGATGCCGGCTTGACGTTTATCCCGGACGATGCCGGCGACCTGGCCCGCCAAGTGCGCCGGGTGCGCGGAGCGCGGAGCGCGGAGCGCGGAGCGCGGAGCGCGGAGGGTACTATTCATAAAGCAAGATGCGAAGATCGAGTCGTGCCATCTTGCGCTCCGCCCTCCGCCCTCCGCG
>CAZFGM010000390.1:0-7113 GCA_964518515.1 uncultured Alcaligenaceae bacterium
GGGGCTGGAAGCAAGGGGACGAGGTCCCCGGCACCCGCCGTGAACGGCGGGCCTACACCGCTGGCGCGGAAAACCCCCTGAAGGGGGCTGCCATCCCAATAGTTTTGCTACAGTCTCAATATTGATTAACAGTTTGCGACAACTTTTTTCGCAAAAACGGCCCGAAGGGCCTACGCTTCTTCCGGGACCCTGCCCCGAAGAAGTGCCCCTTTCGGGGCAGATCAAACATTGCCAATTGCCAATTACCAATTGCAAATTACAAGCAAGTTTGAAAATCTTTTGGAATCCTCTTCAAAAATTGGCAATTGGTAATTGGCATTTGGCAATTTTGTTTGCGACAACTTTTTGTCGCCAAAACGGCCCGAAGGGCCTACATTGAACCGCTAACTCCCAATCCCAGTACATCGTTCATGGTGTAGCGCCCTGCCGGCCGCCCCGCGAGGTATTTGGCCGCCTGCAGCGCTCCGCGGGCATAGCAATCGCGGGCATGGGCGCGGTGCGTCAGTTCCAGCGTTTCGCCGAGGGTGCTGAAGAGGATGGTATGCTCGCCGACGTTGTCGCCGACGCGAATGGCATGAATACCGATCTCCTGTGCCGGGCGCTCGCCGATCAGACCTTCGCGGCCATGGCGCAGGTGGGTCTGGCCCATGGCCTCTTGAATGACGCGGGCGAAGTGCAAAGCCGTGCCGCTCGGGGAATCTTTCTTGAAGCGGTGATGGCGTTCCAGGATTTCGACGTCGAATCCCTTGCCCTTCAAAACCTCGGCGGCCTGGCGCACCAGCTGGAAAAGGACATTGACCGCCAGGCTCATGTTTGGGGCCATCAGGATAGCGGTATGATGAGCGGCGGCCTCGATTTCCTGTTTCTGGGCGGCGGTGTGGCCGGTGGTGGCGATCACCAGAGGAATCTTGCGCTCCAGGCACAACGGCAACACCGCCATGGTCCCTTCAGGAAGCGAAAAATCGATAAGGACGTCCAGGCGCTGCCCGAGCGGTACGGACGAAGCCACGGCAACGCCCAGGAAGCCGATGCCGGCCACCGCGCCGATGTCGCAAGCCAAGGAGGGATGGCCGGCCGTTTCCAGGGCGGCCCCGAGGGTCAGGGATTTTTCTTCGTGAGCCAGTTGCACGATCCGCTGGCCCATGCGACCGCAAGCGCCGTTGACGCCAAGGATGGTTTTCATGACCGCCTTCTCGAAAAGCCCCTGTTTACTTTATGAAAGTAGGTTCATGAGGGAGGAGGGAATAGCACCCCCCTCGCGGAAAATTGATCGGCACGGAGGGCATTGCGAATGTAAGCCACGAGATGATAAGGGATTCCGACGTCGCGCCGTACCGATCAAAGGCAGTCGCGGAAGTGATCGGTACGGGGGGAGCATCATAGCCAAGCAGGCCCGTGGCTCGGACACCAAACCCCAAATCCCACAGGACCGCGAAATCCCTTTGCATTGCCCTTCGCTTTCCGATTAAGATAAAGTTATCCCATCTTCCCAGGTGGGTTTGCGAGGCAGGGTCGGTCCATCCTGGGTTGGAGAATACTATGGCCATTAGCGGTGGATTCAAGCAAACTTGTCCCAGTTGTGAAGCCCTCGTTCCGGTCAAGGATGCCAGCCTGATCGGCAAAAAAATTGATTGCCCGCGGTGCAAGTATCGCTTCGTGGTGGACGATCCGCGCGCGCGCGACAAGGCGGCGGTTCAGGGCGGCGCCCGCGCCAAGGAGGCCATCCAGGCCAAGCCGGCCGTCAAGACCAAGGAAGCCATTCAGGCCAAACCTCCTGGCAAGACCAAGCCGCCCGTCGATGAGGTGGAGGAAATCGAGGAGGTTGACCAGGTCGATGAAGCGGAGGACGTCGAGGAAGTCGAGGATGTTGAAGAAGTTGATGAAGCGGACGAAAAACTCAAGGACAAGGCCAAGAAAGGCCAGGCCAAGGAAACGCAAATCAAGGCCAAGGGCAAGACGGCGGTCGAAACCAAGGCCAAGAAGGCAAAGGACGAGGACGAAGAATCTGAAGAAGACGCCAAGGAGAAGAAGAAGAAAAAGAAAAAAGCCGCCGAGGCGAAAAAGAAGCTGATGGTCGGCGCCGCCCTGGCCGGGGTCGGCCTGATTGTGCTCGTCGTGGCGGCGTTCTTCATCCTCCGCCGCGGCGAAGAGACTGCCCCGCCGCCGGTGGTGAAAAAAGACCCTCCTCCAGTTAAAGACAAAAAAGTGGAACCCGACGACAAAAACGGGGATAATGGCGACAAGAAAGGCGACCTCAAGAAACTGCCGGTGGAACCGGCCCCGTTGACGCCGGCTCAGCTGACCAACCTGTTGCCCAATGATCCGGTCTTGAAAGATCCCGAGCATGTCGCGCGTTACAATTTCCGCGCCCTGGTCGGCCCGCTTCGCGACCTTGCTTTCGTCAAAGGGGCCTTTGCCGAGGATAAGCTGGCCGACAAGCTCGGTTTCAACATCCTCGACGTGGACGATCTGATCCGCGCCGAACGCTTTTCCGCTCCGGCCTGGACAATCAATGTCGTCCATTTGAACAAGGCATTTGACGAGAAAAAACTAATAACCGCCCTGGGGCTCAAGCGCGCCGAGCAAAAAATCAAAGACAAGGATTACTATACCGTCACCCGCCATCAGGCCTGGCTGGAACAGTTTGGCCAGGTTTCCTTCGGCGCCCCCAATTCCTTGCGGGCAGTGCCACGCCCTGCCGACAAGCCGCTGTGCCTGTGCCTGTACCACCCCCGGACGCTGCTCGTGGGGGACGAAGCGATCGTGCAAGCCATTTTGCGCGGCGAAGAGCCCAAAGGGGCCGGCAACTACCTGACCTTGAAACCCGGCCTGAAAAGCCTGCTGGAAACCAAGTCCGACCCGAAAGATACCGTGCTGGTCAGCATGGCCACGGATATGGTCGCCGCCCAACTCGGCCCGCCCGGCCAGTGGCGCTTCCGCCAGCTTTGGGACGTGACCCACCTGATTCGCAACCGCCAGTTGCGCGTCAGTCAATTGGGAACCGCCCTGATTCAGAAGCAAGAACGCGCCTTTTCTTACAAAAACGAGGTCCTCTGTCCGGTGGAGGCCGACGCCAAGGACCTCAACAAAGTCCTGGTGGAAGAGGGCGCGCCGCAGTTGGCCTTATTTTTCGACAAGATTCTGAAGCTCAAGGTCGCGGTTCCCAAGGTGGAAAAACCTCCCGTACCGGGGGAGCCCCCAGTGGAACAGCCGCCCCTGGAACCCGGTCAGGGTTCGCGCATCACGGTCGAGCAGGCCGGCCCCACCGTGCATTTCACCGTGGACCTGACTCTGGATCAGGAAGTCTTTGGCCGGCTGAACGATGCGGTTTTGACCAGGGCCCTGGGGGTGAAAGGGGAAACGGACCTGATGCTGGGCCCGCCGCGCCACAATCTGGCCAAGGCGGCCCGTACCCTGGGCGAGAAAGGGCTGACCGACCGCGGCGTGGCCCAGGGCCGCTGGCCGCCCGCCGCCTTCCCGCGCGAATCCAGCCTGCGCACCGCCCGCGAGCCGCGCCAGCGCATCAGCTGGATGGCCGGCCTGTTGCCCTACCTCGGCCACAACAACTTGTACGCCAAGATCGATTTCAAGGCTTCGTGGCGCGATCCTTCCAACTGGCTGGCCGCCCACACCCTGGTCCCCGAGTTCCTCGATCCGATGTATCCGCCAAGCTCCCGCTACACCACCCATCCCGACATTCCCCTGGAGCTGGCGGCCACGCATTTCGTCGCCATGGCCGGCGTCGGCCTCGGCGCCGCCGACTACGATCCCGACGATCCCGCCACCGATCTCAAGCGCGGCATTTTCGCTTACGAACGCTCGGCCAGCGTGAAGGAAGTCCTGCAGCAAACCCAACAAGGCCGCGGCCTGTCCAACACCATTCTCCTCATCCAAGTGCCGCACGACGGGCCCATCGGCGTCACCCCCTGGATGGCCGGCGGCGGCAGCACCGTTCGCGGCGTGCCCGAGAAAAATTCCCTCGCCCCCTACGTCACTACCTACGGCAACCGCCGCGGCGCCTACGCCCTCATGGCCGATGGCTCCGTCCGCTGGATCGACGCCAAAATCTCCGACGAGGCCTTCAAGGCCCTGTCCGAGGATTTCAAGACCCTGTGCACCATCAAGGAACCGACGCGAAAGGATTTCGATCTGGATAAGTTCGGGGAAAAAGTCGCCCAGCCCGGGGAGGAGAAGAAAGAACCGCCCAATAAATAGACAAAAAAAGGCGCCGCCACCGGCCAAAAAAGACCAATCCTATCAACTACAATCTTGCGATGCCGTAGGAATCCATCACGGCCTTCCCTCTCACGATGGATACGCTCCGCCCTCCACTCTCCACCTCCGCGCTCACCACTCACCACCACTCACTCAGGGTGCGGCCATTTATCTGTGGCGGGTGAAATCGCCGCAGGAAAACGAGTTCCAAGCCCGGACCCGGCAATCGCTTGGGGCATGAAAACCGGGCCCCCCGAGAATCCGCCACAGATTGGCAGCTGCACCCACTCACCACTCACCAGAGTTTCGTTGACGGCGATGGGGTCAGGTCCTATGATGGGGCGACACCCGGGGGAACCGGCCATGGCGGAGTTGCTGCAGCAGTTGCAAGAATTTGCCGAGTTCATCATGCCGCGCGAGCCGCTGGCGCCGTACACGCTGATGAAACTGGGCGGGCCGGCCGAGGTCCTCGTCCAGCCGCGCTCGGTCGAGGAACTGGCGGCGGTCGTCCGCCGCTCTAGCGACCAGAAACTGCCCTTGCGCGTTTTGGGCAACGGCGGCAATCTCCTGGTCCGCGATGAAGGCGTTCGCGGCGTCGTCCTGCGCCTGCACGAGCCGGCGTTCACCCAGGTGGGTGTCCAAGGCAACCGCGTCCGCGCGGGCAGCGGCGCCGCCTTGTCGGCGCTGATTTCCCACGCCGCCCGCCATGGCCTGGCCGGCCTGGAAACCCTGGTCGGCACGCCCGGCACCGTCGGCGGCGCTCTGCGCCTCAACGCCGGCGATCGCAGCGGCGAAATCGGCCAGTTCGTCCGCCTCGTCGAAGTGATCGACGCTGCCGGCCAGGTCCAGGTCCGCGAGCGCGACGAACTCCGCTTCGGCTACCAGTCCAGCAATCTTGACGATCCGGTGATCCTGACCGGGGAATTCGAGTTGGAGACCGACAGCGCGTCGGCCATTGTCAAGCGCATGCGCAAGGCGTGGATTCAGCGGAAAGCGAGCCAGCCGTTCAGTTTTCAGGCGGCGGGGCGGATCTTCAAGAACCCGCGCGGCCTGAGCGCCGCCGCCCTGATCGAGCAGGCCGGCCTGGTCGGCACCCGCGTCGGCGCCGCCGAGGTCAGCGACCGCCACGCCAATTACATCATCGCCGCCGCCGGCTGCACCGCCCGCGACGTGCTCCGCCTCATCGACCTCATCCGCAGCCGGGTGCAGGAACGCTTCCAGGTCGAGCTGGAGCTGGAAATTTCGGTGTGGTGATTGTGGTGATGCATTTTGTTGAGCCAGGGAAAACCAATGTCCCGGGGCTGCGTGGTAAAGGCTCGCTCGGCGGTTTCGCGTTCGCCCGGTGCTGTCAACGCGAAACCGCCAAGCGAGCTTTCAATACGCAACCAATTTGGCTTTGTTAGCCCCAGGGGTCAATAACCGCCTCGGGCCGGAGGTTGGGGGAGATTCTCATCCCATCACCCCATACGCATACGGCGTTTTCACCAGGTCATTCTCCTCGAAGCGGCTCAGGCGCAGCGGCGAAATGTCGAGCGTCCTGGCCTGGCCGTCGAGGACCAGCTCGGCCATGAGCTGGCCGACGATGGGTGAGAGTTTGAAGCCGTGGCCGCTGAAGCCGACGGCGCAGAAGCCGCCCTCCAGGCCGGGCAGGCGGTCGAGGATGGGGTGCCAGTCGGGCGTGATGGCGTACAGGGCGCCGAAGCCGCCGCGGCCATAGCTGCGATGCATGGCCGGATAGCGCCGGCTCAGCCGCTGGCGGACCTGCGGCAGCCAGTCGCCGTCGGCGGCCTCGTTGTAGCTGTCCGGATCGACGGGCTGGTTGACTTCCTCGCCGGCCAGGCTTCCGGCGTGGATCATTTCGCCGTGGGTGGGTTTGAAATACAGGCCCTGGACGAAGTCGCCGTAGACAGCGCCGCGGCGGCCGAAATCCGCGGGCCGGCGATATAGCGCCACCTGCGTCCTGCACGCCTGTACGGGCAAGCGGATGCCCTGGTCCTGAGCCAGTTGCGCCGCCCACGGGCCGGTCGCCAGGATCACGCACGGGCTTTCGTACTTGCCTTCGTTGGTCACGACACCGGTGACCTTGTGACCCTGGCGCGTAAGGTTCTTGACCTCGACGCCGAGGCGCAGGTCGGCGCCGGTCCGGCGGGCGGCCTCGGCCAACGACGCCACCACCTGCACCGCCTCGACGTAACCCGCCTCCGCCTCGAACGCCGCTACCTCGTCCTCGGCCAGGCGAGCGTTCGGGTCGATGTCGGCCAGGACCTGGGCCGAGACCAGGCGCACGTCGATGCCCAGCTCGCGCTGCAAGGCGACATTGGCTTCCAGTCCGGCCCGGTCGCGCTCGTTGACGACCAGGACCATGCCGGTGCGGGTAAAGACCGGCGGCCCGCCGACGACGTCGTCGAAATGCTCGAAGACGCGCAAACTTTTCTGGGCCATGCTCGCCGTCAGGCGATTTGAGTAATGCTGGCGAATGATGGCCCCGGATTTGCCGCTCGAGCCGGCGCCGAGGTAGGCTTTTTCCAAGAGCATGACGCGGCCGACTTTGCGCTGGGCCAGCGTCCAGGCCAGGCTGGTGCCCATCACGCCGCCGCCGACGATCAATATGTCGCACGTCACCGCCATGACCCGGCCTCTGCGTTCGATAATCGACCCGCGGTTGCTAACGCTGCCGGCCTATTTTAACCTGGACAGCGCAAGGCTTGAAACCATGTGAGCGTAACCGGCCGTCCGCGAAAGCGTTGCTTTGGTAGCCGCATTCGCCAGAACGCGGGAGGTTTCTGCGGGTGGAAAACCCGCCTTCTGGCGAATGTGGCAGAAGCGGCAGGGAATTGCCTCCGCGGGGGCTTTGCAACGCAATTGTAGGTCGGCCTTTCCAGGCCGACGTCCCTTGCC